>JAQUNT010000407.1 GCA_028717525.1 Elusimicrobiota bacterium | reverse complement strand
GCCCGTGGGGCCGGTGGCCAGGACCAGGCCGCGGGGCAGGTCCGAGAAGCCCACGACCGTGGGGGAGAGGCGCAGCTGCTCGGGGGTGGGGATCTTGGTCGAGATGACGCGCATGACCGCCTCCACGCCGTTCTTCTGCACCAGCACGTTGACGCGGAAGCGCGCGAAGCCCGTGATGGCGAAGGAGCAGTCGAGCTCCCAGTTCTCCTCGAACTTGGCGCGCTGCTCCTCGTAGAGGATGGAGTAGATGAGGCGCTTGGACTCGTCGGCGTTGATGGGCTGGGTGCCCGGGATCTCGGCGATCTCGCCGTTGAGGCGCATCATGGGGGGCTTGCCGATGACCAGATGGATGTCGCTGGCCCCTTGATCGACGGCGGCTTTGAGGATCTGCACCAATTCCATTCTCTACCTCCCCAGTCTGTGCGGCTGCGACAGCGGACAATCCTCGGCCAGGACCACGCTCACGTCGACCAGCCGCTTGAGATCCACCTTGGTCAAGGGCCGCGCCGCCGGGCAGTCCAGCATCCGGGCGACCGCCGCGGCGTCCTCGAAGCGTCCCGTGCGGTCGTAAACGACGGTCCTGGCCTGCGCGGCGACATTGCCCACGGACATGACGTCCGCGCCCTGCAATCGTAATATATTTTTGGCGCGGCTGGCGATACCGGGCTGGCCCGAGGCGTTGAGCACCTCAACGGTGATATGCTCCGGGGTCGGGGGGCCGTCCGCGCGGCCGGCCCCGAGGATGAGGCGGCTGAGCAGGGCCCCGGCCTGGTCCTCCGGCGGCAGCCAGGCCGGGCGCAGGTCCTGCGGCCCCAGGCGCTGGAGCTCGAGGGCCAGCAGCAGACGGTCGAACCAGGGCCAGGGCGGGCTCTCTCCTGCCTCGGCCCGGGAGAGGGCCCGCGGCCATGAGCGCGGCTCATGCGCGAGCCGCGCCACCCAGTCCGCCGCGTCCAGCGGCGGCTCGTCCGAGCCGGTCTCCCGTTCCCCGTGCCAGAGCGGGAGTCCCGTGCTGAGTCCCAGGCCCGGGACCAAGGTGTCGATCCGGGAGCTGGTCTCGCCCGGGAGGTAGACGAGCTCCAAAGTGCGCCGCACGGGCTGGTAGACGGTCAGGAACAGCTCCGGGCCCTTCCCGTCGAGCCGCAGCCAGCCCAGCACCGGCCGGCCCTCGGCCAGGGCCCGGGCCAAAGGGGAGCGGCTTTGCAGCCAGGCCAAAGCGAGCACCCCGGCCAGCAGGGCGGCCGCCAGCGCCCGGCCGATCAGGGGCTGGCGCAGATGCGGTTCCATAGGGAGATGGAGAGAGGATGCAGCCAGGCGCCCCGCGCGACGGCGTGGCCGAGCTTGGCCGCGAGGCAGGCCGCGAAGGCCCGGTCCAGGTCATGGAAGGCGAGGCGGCGCAGGGCTGCGGCCTTGGGGTGGCTGCGGTCTTCGGAGACCGCGTCGGCCACGTAGAGGATGCGCTCCAGCCGCGACATGGACGGGGAGCCTAAGGTGTGATTGCGCACGGCGCGCAGGACCGCGCGGTCCCGGCAGCCGAAGCGCCGGCGGGCCAGGTCCTCCCCCACGTAGGCGTGCAGCAGGCCGGGCTGGCGGCGGGTGACATCTTTCAGAAGAGGCACGCGCAGCCGGCGACGCACGGCGTAGCGCGCCAGGCGCCTCTTGCCGATCAGCCGGCCGCAGTCGTGCAGGAGCCCGGCCCAGGAGGCGCGCCGCGGGTCCTCGCCCCAGCGGCGCGCCAGGGCCTCGGCCAGCCGCCGCACCGCGAGGGTGTGGGAGAAGCGTCCGGGCTTCAGGCCGGACTCGAGGGCGGCCAGGGTCCCGGTCCCGTAGAGCCCGCGCCGGGCGATGAAGCTCAGGGCCCGGGGGGCGAGCCAGCGGGAGCAGTCCAGGCCCGCGGCCAGGTCCGCGCGCAGGCCCGTGGAGCAGACCTCGGGCATGGCCCGGCGGATGACGGTGAAATGCGCGGGCAGGCGCCCGGCCGGGGCGCCCGGCCGCAGCGCCGTCCACCAGCGGCAGAGCCCGGCCAGGCGGTCCGGGGCGCGCCACCGGGGCCAGGCCATGGCCCCGTCCGACCCGACCACGGCATGGAGTTCCCAGTCCGGATGCTCGGCCTGGAGGCGCGCGACCGTCTCGATGGTGTAGACCCGGCGCCGGCTGAGCAGCTCCCGCGCGTCGATGCGCACCCGGCGGCGCCATCGGGGGGTGAGCCGGGGCAGCAGGCCGAGCCGCAGCAGGCGCAGCCGGTCCGCCGCCGGCGCGGCCTGCGCGCTCTTGAGCGGGGCGTGAAAGGCCGGGATGAGCAGGATGAGGTCCGGCCGGACGCGCCCGGCCGCGGCCGCGAGCAGGGCCGCGTGGCCGGCGTGCGGCGGGTCGAAGCTGCCTCCGAAGAGCAGGACGCGCACGGGAGGATTCTAGCAAAAGGGCCCTGCGTGCCGTTCCCTGAGCTTGACAGCCTCCCGCGATATGCGACAACATGGATAGGGATGAAATTCTCCGTCATCATCGCCACCTGCAACGAGGCCTACCACATCGGCTCCTCCCTCAAGCGCCTGCGCCAGGTCTCGCGGCAGGAGCCCCTGGAGATCATCGTGGTGGACAGCGGCTCGCGGGACGGGACCGCCGAGCAGGCCCGGGCCTATGCGGACCAGGTCCTGGTCCACTCGCGCTGCAACCGGGGCGAGCAGTTCCATCTGGGGGCCCAGAAGGCGACGGGCAGCATGCTGCTCTTCCTGCGCGGCGATTCCCAGCTTCCCGGCAACTGGCAGCAGGCGCTCGAGCACTTCTGGCTCTCTCCGACCCTGGGCCACGTGGCGGCCACGGTCTTCTCCGTGTGCTTCGGCAGGAGCGGGTCCTTCCGACTGGCCTCCTGGCTGGTCGATGCCGAGGCGCGCTGGCTCGGCCGCGCGGGCCTGCGCCAGGGCTTGTGCACCACCGCGGACATCTACCGCTACAGCGGAGGCTTCCCGCCGGCGACGTGCCTGGCGGGCCGCGCCTTCTGCGCGCGCCTGCGGCCTTTCGGCCGCATCGCGGTGCTGCCGGAGCGGATCTGGCCCTCGGCCGGCCGGCTGCACCGCTTCGGGCTCCTGGGCTGCCTGGGGCGCCGGCTCTGGCTGGAGCTGCGTCTGCTGCTGGGGGCCGCGCCGGAGCGGCTCGCGCCGCACCGCTGCGCTTCCTGAGATGGCCTTGCGGCTGGGCGCGCTGGACCTGCCCTCGGCGGTGCTGCAGTCGCCCATGGCGGACTGCTCGGACCTGCCCTTCCGCCTGGTCTGCCGCCGGCGGGGGCTGGCCTTCGCTTTCACGGAGATGGTCTCCGCCCGGTCCCTGCTGGCCCGCAGCCGCAAGACTCTGGACCTGCTCAAGACCGTGCCCGAGGACCGGCCCCTGGGGGCGCAGCTGCTGGGCAAGGACCCGGAGCG
>JAQUNT010000406.1 GCA_028717525.1 Elusimicrobiota bacterium | reverse complement strand
CCACTGAGCTCGTCTGGTGCCATGCCTGGGATTACGATCTCTACCTGGAACTCGCCCGCCTGCCCGCGCCTGCCCATCATCCCAAGACCGCAGTCTTCCTTGATGAATATGCGCCGTTCCATGAAGACAACGTCTACTGCGGACGGCAGTCGGCGTTCACGGCCGAGCAATACTACCCGGTATTGCTCACCTTCTTCGAATATATCGAGAAGAACTTCGGATACAGGATCGTGGTGGCGGCGCATCCTCGTTCGCAATATGAGAAGCATCCTGATTTTTTCAAGGGCCGGGAGGTGGTCCGCGGCCGGACGGCGGAGCTGGTGAAAAACGCCGACCTGGTGATAGCCCGGATGAGCGCTTCCATCAATTTCGCCGTCATTTTCCGCAAACCCCTGCTCTTCTTCACCTCGGACGCACTGAACAACACCCCGGAGGCCAGGGAGAGCGTTCTTTTCTCGGCCTATTTCAAACAGACTCCCGTGAACATCTCGCGGCCCTACACCCTCGATGGGAGACACCTGACCGCCTTTGACGCGGAGCTTTATGCGCGCTATCAACAGGAGTTCATAAAGAGACGGGATTCCCCTGAGAAGCCTTTCTGGCAGATCGTGGCGGACACGATCAAGACCATCCCCAGCCGCGAAGGAGAGACCTTATGTCATTGAAGTCAAAGCTGCGCGCCGGTCGGCTGACCTTGGGCTCTTGGGTGACTTTGGGGCACCCCTCCATCCCCGAGATCATGCTGCGCGCGGGCTTCGAATGGCTCACCGTGGACATGGAGCATTCCGCCATCGACCTCCCCCAGGCGCAGCAGCTGATGCAGATCATCTCCTTGGGTGGCGCGGCAGCCTTGGTCCGCGTGGGCGAGAACGACCCCACGATCATCAAGCGCGTCATGGACGCGGGCGCGGCCGGAGTGATCGTGCCCATGGTCAACAGCCGGGCCGACGCGGAGAAGGCCGTGAAATCCGTCCAGTACCCCCCCGCCGGCTTCCGCGGCGTCGGTTTGGCGCGCGCGCAAGGCTACGGACAGAGCTTCGAGGCCTATAAGGCCTGGAACCGCCACGAGAGCGTGGTGATCGCGCAGATCGAGCACATCCGAGCCATCGAGAACCTGGAAGAGATACTCTCCGTCCCCGGCATCGACGGCACGATCATCGGACCCTACGACCTTTCGAGCTCGCTCGGGTTCCCGGGCGAGTTCCACCGCAAAGAGGTCTCCGCCGCGCTCAAGCGCTATGAGAAGGTCTGCCGCAAGCTGCGCAAGCCCATGGGCATACACGTGGTCCAGCCGGACCCAGCGCAGGTCAAGAGATACGCGGCCAAGGGCTATTCTTTCATCGCGGTGGGAGTCGATTTCCTCTACTTGGGCGACAAGTGCCTGGAGAGTATGCGGGGACTCGCGCCCCGATCATGAAGGCCCCCCGCGTGATCGTGGCGCTCCTGCCCCTGAAAGCCCACAGCGACCGCATCCCAGGGAAGAACTTCCGCGACTTCCAAGGCAAACCCCTGTTCCGCTGGATGCTGGACACCTTGCTGTCCGTCCCGGAGATATCGAAAGTGGTCCTCAACACGGACGCCCGGGCCATCCTCGCCGGGCACGGCCTGAAAGAGAGCGAGCGGGTCATGATCCGCGACCGCAGGCCGGAGATCTGCGGAGACCACACCAGCATGAACCTGGTCATCGCTGACGACGTCCGCGGCGTCGCCGCGGACCTGTATCTCATGACGCACGTCACCAACCCCCTGCTCTCGGCGCCCACCATCTCCGCGGCCCTGCGCGCCTACCTGGAGGCCGCGGAGCGGGGCTCCTGCGACTCCCTCTTCAGCGTCACCAAGCACCAGAAGCGCTTCTACACCAAGGACGGCCGCCCCGTGAATCACGATCCGCGCCGCCTGATCAGGACCCAGGACCTGGAGCCCTGGTACGAGGAGAACTCGAACCTCTACATCTTCACCCGGGACAGCTTCGCCGCGACGCAGGCCCGCATCGGACAAGCTCCCCTCCTGTTCGAGACGCCCGGGCTCGAATCCATAGACCTCGACGAGCAGGCGGAATGGGACCTGGCGGAGCTGATCCTCAAAGGCCGGGCGGCGCGTCCCTCATGAGCGCCCCGGACGCCGTCGAGCTCCTGGATGTCGGCCTGCTGGCCGACCAGGGCGCATTGCGAGAGATCGACCACTGGTTGGGAGTCTTCAACTGGGCCAACGGCTGGCACTACGACCTCGACATGATCTGGATCCTGCGCAACATCGCGGCCCTCGGCCTGCCCCGGGGCAGCGTGATCCTTGACGCGGGAGCCGGCCTGGGCATGATGCAGTTCATCCTGGCCGCGCGCGGCTACAACGTCATCAGCCTCGATTTCACCCAGCGCCGGGTCCCGCGCTTCTCCCGGGGGATCTTCCGCATAGAGCTGGACGACCGGCCCCTGGCCGGCTACACCCACGAGTACATGCAGTGGATGACCCACGGCCAGCGCCCGGCGCCCCGGAGGTCCCTCTGGGCCCGGCTGAGCGGCGCCGCATGCCGCCCCGGCCGGACCTGGCATTCCCTGCTGCAGCGCGCGCGCGGCATCTGCAACGTCCCCTATCTCCTGGAGAGGCGGAAGCCCCACGACAAGTTCGGGACCATCACGTTCCTCAGAGGCACTTTCAACGAGATCCCCCGCGCCACGGAAAGCGTCGACCTCCTGGTCTCCGTCTCCGCCTTCGAGCACAACACTTACCAGGACATGCCCGCCAGCGTGAAGGAATTCGAGCGCGTGCTCAAGAAGGGCGCCTCCATGCTGATCACCACCAGCGCGGCGGAGAAGGAAGACTGGTATTTCGAGCCGAGCAAGGGCTGGAATTTCGCCCCGCAGACCTTGCGCTCATGGTTCGGCATCCCGGGGAGCGCGCCCCTCCCCTATCAACAGACCCTCGCGGATATCCGCGGGGATGTCTTGCTGCGCTCGCGCCTCCATCCCTATTACCGGCACAACGGGGACAACGGCCTCCCCTTCGGGAGGCTGGAAGAGGCGCAGTATGTGCCGGTGGGCATCCGCAAGAGCAGAAGGGCATGAGCTCCTGCCTACGCTCCGACGAGGCGGACTACCGCCGCCCCAGCGAGCAGGACTACCTGGGCTCCTACAACGAGCTGCTCGGGACGATCGCCGCGGCGCACCCGGACTCCCTGCCGCATATCGCCTCAGCCACCCTCGGCCGCATGGAAGCGCAGACCCATTTCTTCGAGAGAGTGGAAAAGCACGTCCAACTGCGCCAGCGCCTGCTGGCCGATCCCGGGCTCTCCGTGGTGCTCGCCGCCGACGACGCATTCCTCCATCCTTTTCTCGGCAAGGAGTTCCCGGGGCGAGTCCTGGCCGAACGGACGCCTTCGCTGCGCGAACGCCTCAAAGGGCTCTCCCTCATCACCCTGTTCC
>JAQUNT010000405.1 GCA_028717525.1 Elusimicrobiota bacterium | reverse complement strand
CGGAAGCCGTCGGAGGACGCCACCAGCGTCTCCAGCCGCTTGCGCGCCTCGGGCGTCTTGGCCTCCGCCACCAGGAAGCAGGTCGACTCCAGCCGGCTGCGGCCGATGCGGCCGCGCAGTTGGTGCAGGGAGGCCATGCCGAAGCGGTCCGCGTTCTGGATGACCATCACCGTGGCGTTGGGCACGTCGATTCCCACCTCGATGACCGGGGTCGCCACCAGGACCTGCCAGAGGCCGGCCGCGAACTCGTTCATGATCCGGGTCTTCTGCTTGCCGGGCATGGCCCCGTGGATGAGGGCCACCTTCAGGCCCGCCAGGGGCCCGGCGCGCAGGCGCTCGTACTCCTTCTTGGCCGAGAGCAGGTCCAGGCGGCTGGACTCCTCGATGATGGGGTAGACCACGTAGGCCTGGTGCCCGGCCGCGGCCTCCTTCTTAAGGAAGTCCAGGGCCTCGGCCTCGCCCGCGTGGACCGTGCGCGCCGTGGTCTTGCCCGGCGGCATCTCGTCGAGAGTGGAGACGTCCAGGTCCCCGTAGAGGGCCAAGGCCAAAGTCCGCGGGATGGGAGTCGCGGTCATGATCATCAGGTCGAGCAAGGAGCTCTTCTGGCGCAGGGTCGCGCGCTGGCGCACCCCGAAGCGATGCTGCTCGTCGATGACCGCCAGGCGCAGGCGCGGGAAGTTCACGTCGCCTTCGAGCAGGGCGTGCGTGCCCACCAGGATGTCCACCTCGCCGCGGCGCACGGCCGAGAGGGTCGCCTCGCGCTCCTTGGGCTTGAGCCGCGAGGTCAGCATGGCGGTGCGCACGGGCAGGTCCTTAAGGAAGCCCTTCATGGTGGAGAGGTGCTGGTCGGCCAGGATCTCGGTCGGGGCCATGACGGCTCCCTGGTAGCCGTTCTCCACGGCCAGCAGCAGCGCGGAGAGCGCCACCACGGTCTTGCCCGAGCCCACGTCGCCCTGCAGCAGGCGCGTCATGGGGCTGGGGAGGCGTAGGTCGTCGAAGATCTCGTTGATGACCCGCTTCTGCGCATTGGTCAGCTCGAAGCCCAGCTGGGCGCGGTAGGACGTCAGCAGGCTGCGCTTGACCTCGTAGCCGAAGCCCTTGGAGAGGCTCTTGGTCTGGCGGCGCTTGAGGAACCAGGCCAGCTCCAGGAGGAGCAGTTCCTCGTAGGCCAGGCGGCTGCGCGCCGCGGCGAGCTCGGCCGGGGCGGCCGGGAAATGCACCGCGCGCACGGCCTGGTCGTAGGCCAGCAGGCGCCTCTCGGCCAGCAGGGCCGCGGGCAGGTGCTCGCGCAACTGCCCGGAGCAGTCGGCCAGGGTCTGGAAGACGAGCTCGCGCAGGAAGCGCTGGGCGATGCCCTCGGTCAGGCTGTAGACCGGCACGACGCGGCCCACGTGGATGGAGGCGCGCGGGTCGTCCTCGCGGTAGTACTCCTCGGCGTGCACCTCGTGGGCGCCCAGCAGGCCCGGCTCGCTGCGGCCCACCACCCAGAGGTCGCGTCCCCGCACCACGTCGCGTTTGAGGGCGGCGAACACGTCGTAGCGCCGGCTGCCGTGCTTGAACCAGAGCACAGGCAGCTGGCCGCCGGCCGTGGCGAGTACGGCCTTGTAGATGGCCATGCTCGGCCCGGCCTGGAAATGCTCGACCCGCGCCACCCGCCCCCGGGCCACGACCAGGTTGCCGGCCAGGGGCGCGGTGAGGTCCGTGGGACGGGTGCGGTCCTGCCAGTCGCGCGGGAAGTCGTGCAGCAGGTCCGCCACGCTCTTGATGCCCAGGCGCTGCAAAGCCAGGGCCCGGCGCGGACCCACGCCCTTGAGGTACTGGACGCTCTGCGCGAGGAGGCCGGTGGCGGGAGTTTGCCCCATCACTGTCTATTTTGTAAAATTTATGACTCCCCGCAAAAGGAAACCCTATGGCATACAAGTGCAGCATCTGCGCCAAGGCCCCGGTCTCAGGCTTCAGCTACAGCCATTCCAACCGGGCCACCAAGCGCATCTTCCGGCCGAACCTCCAGAAGCAGAAGGTCGTCATCGCGGGACGCACGCGCAGCGTCTACGTGTGCACCGCCTGCATCAAGTCCGGCCGGGCCGTGCGGCCCGTCCGCTAGCCGGGCATGCCCGAGCCGGCGGCCGCACCCGCGCCCGCGCCGCGGGACTTCCGCCTCGAGGACATCCTCGGAGACGCCTTCGCGGCCTTCAAGGCCAATTTCGGCCTGGTCCTGGGCTACTTCGTGGTCTTCGCGGTCATCCAGGCCGTGTGCGGCAAGCTCTATTTCATCAGCCTGTTCCTGACGCCGCACCTCCTCGCGGGCTTCTCGGTGGTCCTGCTCAAGCTCCTGCGCTGCCAGACCCCGGCCTTCGTCGACCTCTTCAAGGGCTTCTCCTACTACGTCCCCGTCCTCGTGGCAGGCCTGCTGATCAGCCTGCTGGTCACCATCGGCCTGATCTGCTTCGTCGTCCCCGGCGTCGTCCTGGGCCTGATGTGGTCGCAGACCATGTTCCTCCTGGCCGATGACATCCTGGCCGCGGAGGCCGGCCGCAAGGACCAAGCCCCGCTCTCCGGCTGGGGCGCCATGAAGCGCTCCGCGGCGCTCATGGATGGGCAGAAGCTGCGCTTCCTCGGCTACTCCGTCGTCCTGGCCGTCATCGGCTTGGCCGGCGCCCTGGCCGTGGGCATCGGCGTGCTCATCACCCTACCCTTCGCCTGGCTGGCCGGCGCGGCCTTCTACAACCGTCTTACCACGCCGGCTTCGTAGGTCCAAAGCCTTCCCTCCTGCTGGGACTTGCGTCCCATGTGTTTTCTCCGCCTCATTCCTACACTATGACGATGAACCCGCGCTTCTTCAGCCGCCGGCCGCTCCTGGCCTTCCTCCTCCTTGCCTCCGCTCTGCCGGCGTCCGCGGCGCAGATCGTCCTTGAGCCCGTACGCCTGCCGGCCGGGGCCCTGGCCGCTCCGATGGTCGGGTCGCGCCTGGCGCCCTCGGCCGCCCTGGGCCTGCGCTCCAGCCTGACCCCTTCTTTGGGCGCGCCCACGCTGAGCCCTTCGTTGGCGCCGCGCGTGCAATCTCCCATGCCGTCCGTCCTGCCCGCGCTCTCCCAGCCCCTGCCCTCGGGCTACGGATTCACCCAGGGCGGGATCATCGTCCCGGCGGCGCGCGCGGCCTCGGTCATGGGCGCGAGCGTCGAGCTCGGCAAGACCATCGCGCGGCCCGATGCCCAGCCCTCCCAGGTCCTATCCTCCTTCTATGAGGGCAGCCGCGGCGCCGCCGCGGCCGTGGAGCTCTCGGCCGCGGAGGAATCCGTCCCCGCCGCGCCGTACCTCGCGGAGACCCGGGGTCTCTCCGGCGCGCAGCTCCTGGACTCGCTGCACCAGATCACCGGCCGCGGCTACCGCGTCAGCGGATACCGGGAGTCCATGCACGCCCTCCTCTCAACCAT
>JAQUNT010000404.1 GCA_028717525.1 Elusimicrobiota bacterium | reverse complement strand
CGGGCCCGCGAGACCAACGTGCACGGCACCATCGTGCTCCTCGAAGCGGCCGACAAGAGCCCGCGGGTGCAGCGCCTCGTCATCGCGGGCTCCACGGCGGCCTACGGCCCCGGCCGCGGCGACGGCCGGCCGCTCGCCGAGACGCACCCCCTGCGCGCCGCGGGCCTGGCCTACGCGGTGCACAAGCGCCGCATCGAGGAGGAACTGGCCAAGGCCATGCCCCAGGTCCGGCGCAGCCTGCAGGTGGCGGTCCTGCGCCTGTGCACGGTCGTGGGGCCCGGGGAGCGTCCCGGCGGCCCCGTGCGCCGCTTCTGCCGCCTGTCATTCGCGGTCTCGCCGCTCGGCCGCCGCAGCGCCCTCCAGTTCCTCAGCGAATCCGACGCTCTCGAGGCCTTCTGCCGCGCCTTGGAGGCGGCCGATCTGCGCGGGGCCTTCAACGTGGTCCCGGACGACGCGGTCCCCTTCGCGCAGGTCTGCCGCGAGTTGGGCAAGGCGCGCCTGCCGCTGCCCCTCTCCTGGCTCTGGCTGGGGCTCTGGCTGGGCCGCAGGCTCGGCCGGAGCACCATCCCCGAGGCGCTGGCCTCCTACCTGGCCTATCCCGCGGTGGCCTCCAACCAGAAGTTCAAGGACGCGGTGGGCTTCGCGCCGGCCCACGGCTCGCTGGAGGCCCTGGCCGCGTGCGCCCGCAGCCTGCGCGCCGCGGCGAGCCAGGATTGACGGCCGCGCCAGCGATGCAATAGAATATGGGGGTCTTATCGCCGCGGGCGTGGTTCAATGGTAGAACGGGAGCTTCCCAAGCTCTAAACGAGGGTTCGATTCCCTTCGCCCGCTGTTTTCTCTTCATCGGTCTGCTCCTCTGGCCCGGGCCGGCGGTCCGGGCCGAGGCAGCGGCCCCTGCCGACGCGCCGGCCCGGGAGTTCCCGCGCCTGATGCGGCAGGGCGCCGACGCCTACGCCCGGGGCGAGTACGCCCAGGCCTTGGCGCGCTACGAAGCGGCCGTCCGGGTCAGTTCGGCCAGCGCCCTGCCCTGGCTCAACGGCGGGGCGGTCTGGGACGAGGCCGGCCGTCCCGGACAGGCGGCTCTCTGGTACGGCCGCGCGGTCCAGCTCGACCCCCTGGACGATGAGGCGCTCTGCGCCCTCGGCTGGGCCCAGCTGCGCGGCCGCGACGCGGCCGAGGCCGCGGCGACCTTCCGCCGCGTCCTGCAGCACGACCCCGACCACGCCTGGGCCAAGCTGGGGCTGGCTCGCGCCGAGCTCGCCTTGTCCCGGCCCAAGCAGGCCGTGACCCTGTTGACCCGGACCCCGGCGACCGGCCCGACCTCGAACCTGGACGCCTTGTTCCTCGGCCGCGCCTACGAGGCGCTGGGAGACCGCTCCAACGCCATCGAGGCCTACCGCAAGGGCGTGGGCTCCGACTCCTACTTCGTGGAGGCGCGCCAGGCCCTGGGCCGGCTCTACCTGCGCGCGCGCCGCTTCAACGAGGCCTTCCGCCAGTTCGCCAGGGCGCTCGAAGCCGACCCCCACAACCCGGAGTACGCCGCGCTCCTGGCCAAGGTCCAGCCGCTGCTCTCTGCGGAGGGGGCCCGCCGTGAGATCGTGCGCAGCCCCCTGGCCGCGGCGGCGCCGTCCCGGGCTTTCCCGAAGGGGGTCCCGGTGCTGCGCATCGGCGTCGGCACCACCCCCCTGGGGCGCCCGCGGGCCCGCCGGTCCGTGGCCTTCTCCGCCACCACGGATTTCGATCTCACGGACGTCAAGACCGGCAAGCGCCTGGCCTCCGCCCGGGCCGACCAGTTCTGGACGGCCCGGCTCAAGAGGGTGCGGCGCCGCCTGGCCCTGGAGGTCGCCGACGAGTCCGGCCGCGTCCGGTTCCTCCGGAGCGAGCCGTTCCTCGTCACGCCCCGTTCCCGCGAGCGGGGCCTGGTCGCGCTCAACCTCGTCGGCGCCGGCCAGGCCGCGGCCGCGTCGGCGGAGAAGATCCTGCGCGGCCAGGTGGAACTCGCGGTCTGGCGGCGCAGCCTGCGCATCGTCAACCGGCTCGACCTGGAGGACTACACCCACGGCGTGGTCTCCGCGGAGATGCCCATCCGCTCGCCCCTGGAGGCGCTCAAGGCGCAGGCGGTGACGGCGCGGACTCACGCTCTCTACATCAAGCTGGTCTCCCGCCGCCACCGCAAGGACGGCTACGACGTCTGCGACGAGCAGCATTGCCAGGTCTATGCCGGCGCCCGCGCGGAGAGCGAGCGCTCCCGCGCGGTGGTCGAGGCCACGCGGGGCATCATCGTCACCTACCGGGGCCGTCCGGCCCACGTCATCTACTCCTCCAATTGCGGCGGGCGCACGCAGGACGGCAGCGGCCTGACCGGGTGGGGCAGCGTCCCTTACTGGACCGGGATATCGGACTGCCCCGTAGCCGAAGGTCCCCCGGATTCTCCCTGGGCCCTGCGCCGGTGGCTGACCTCCTCGCCCCAGGCTTACTGCGCCCCTTCCAACTTCGTGCACCCCTCGCACTTCCGGTGGACCCGCACCGTGGCCTGGCCCGAGTTCTCCCGCCGCATCGACCGCCGCTACCGCATCGGCCGCCTCAAGCGCATCCGCACCCTGCGCCGGGCCGCCTCCGGCAACATCAACGCCCTGCTCCTGGAAGGGACGCGCCGGCGGGTCAAGGTCGACTCCGAGATGGCCATCCGCGGCCTGCCCGGCCTGGGCTCGCTGCGCAGCACGCTGTTCCTCTTCACCCCCGAACTGGGGGCCGACGGCAGGCCCGAAGCCGTGACCTTCACGGGCGGAGGGTGGGGCCACGCGGTGGGGATGTGCCAGTCCGGCGCCATGGGCCGGGCCGAGGCCGGACAG
The DNA here is from genome assembly GCA_028717525.1 of Elusimicrobiota bacterium. Classification (GTDB taxonomy): domain Bacteria; phylum Elusimicrobiota; class Elusimicrobia; order UBA1565; family UBA9628; genus UBA9628. The sequence goes on along the minus strand of JAQUNT010000404.1, from coordinate 591 downwards.
GACTTCCCGCAGATCATCCTTTCCTATTACCCGGGCACCGCCCTGGGGCGCTCGGACTACGCGGCGGCGGACGACGCGCTCCTGCCCTGAGGCGGCCGCCACGGCCTTGCATTGGGCCCGCGGCAAAGGTATGATGACTGCGCGATGCGCCGCCTATCCGCGCCGCTGGTCTGCGCTGCCGCCCTGGCAGGCGCCGCCTGCTCCGGCTCCGCCCCGCTGCGCCGGGGCCTGCCCGAGCAGGGCATCGCGGCCATCATCCTGGGCGCCCGATTCACCACCCCGGCCGGGGAGACGAATTCCGGCCGCTTCTGCTTCAATCTCGAAGGCGAGGGGGGCCGGGTCGCCGAGGTCTACCGCATCCCGGTGGAGGCCCACAAGACCGTGCTCTACCAGGTCGAGCCCGACTTCTACCGACTCAGCGTGACGCGCAACCTGCTGGGCTTCCCCCAGCCGACCCTCAAGGTGAGCATCTTGGGCCGGACCTACCGCATGCCCTTCCCACGCGAGGTCCTGCGCAAGCCGCCTCTCAACGTCCGGGGCAAGAAGGTCTTCCCGGTCGGGGTCTTCGAGGTCCAGCTGCAGCAGGCCCTG
>JAQUNT010000403.1 GCA_028717525.1 Elusimicrobiota bacterium | reverse complement strand
CGGGGAAGGCCAACCCCTGGTGGTCCACGCCGTTGATGCCGGTCATCTTCCTGTTCTCGGCCATGGCCTCGGCCATCGCCGGTGTCCTGCTCATCTACATGATCCTCTGCCGGCTGCGCCGCGAGCCCGTGGACATGCCCTGCCTGGACACGGTGGCCAAGTACCTCCTGACCGCGATCATCGTGGCCTTCTCCCTGGAGATGCTGGAGATCCTGCAGACCGTCTACGAGGCCAAGGAGCACTTCGACATCATCGCCCTGCTCGTGGAAGGCAAGCTCTTCATCAGCATGGTCCTGGTCCAGATCGTCATGGGCTCCCTGATCCCCCTGGCGGTCCTGGGACTCAACCAGATATTCACTTTTCCTGAGAAGGCGCGCCGGGCCTGCTACGCGGTCTCGGCGGGCCTGTCCTTGGTCGGCATCCTGGCCATGCGCTGGAACGTGGTGATGGGCGGGCAGCTCTTCTCCAAGAGCCTGCGGGGCTTCACCACCTACAAGCTGGAACTGGCGGGCCGCGAGGGACTCCTGTCCGCGGGGGTCATCGCGGTCCTGCCGCTGTTCGTGCTGGCGGCCCTGCTCTATCTTCTGCCGCCTTGGTCGGCCCGGAGGGACACATGACCGAACAGCCCAAGCGTCTTTGGCGCAATCCCGCGAGCCTGCTCGGCCTGGCCTTGGCCTTCATCGCCACGGCCGTCGGGCTGCCCCTGATGTTCGCCGACCTGCTCAGCGCCTTCAACAACCCCTATGCCGGGATCCTGATCTACCTGACCCTGCCCGGCGTGGCCGCCTTCGGAGTGGCGCTGGCCTTGGCCGGCATGCTCTGGGAGCGACGCCGGCGGCGCCTCCACCCGGACGAGGCCCCCGCGCTCCTGCCCATCATCGACTTCAACGACGCCCGGCAGCGCCTGACCCTCGCGGCTTACGCCGGCCTGGCCGCGGTGATCCTGGTGCTGCTCTCCGTCACCGGCTATCGCGCCTACGATTACTCGGATTCCGTGCGCTTCTGCGGCCTGGTCTGCCACCAGGTCATGAAGCCCGAGTACGAGGCCTATCTGCACTCTCCCCACGCGCGGGTCGCCTGCGTGGCCTGCCACGTGGGCCCCGGCGCGAAATGGTTCGTGCACGCCAAGCTGACCGGGCTCTACCAGGTCTACGCCACGGCGTTCAATAAATACCCGCGCCCGATCCCGACCCCGGTGCGCAACCTGCGCCCGGCCGAGGAGACCTGCGCGCAATGCCACTGGCCGGCCAAGTTCTTCGGCGCCCAGCAGAAGTCCTTCGTCCATTATCTGACCGACGAGAAGAACAGCCCGTGGCGCATCCAGACCTTGATCAAGATCGGGGGCGGGCAATCGGCCGGCGACGCGCCCGTGGGCATCCACGCGCACATGAACATCGCCAATGAGATCTACTACGCGGCGGCCGACGAGAAGCGCCAGGACATCCCGTACATCAAGGCCGTGGACCGCAAGGGCGTGGCGACGGAGTACTTCTCCGGCGAGAGCAAGCTGAGCCCGGAGCAGGCGGCCAAGCTCCCGCTGCGGCGGATGGACTGCGTGGACTGCCACACCCGGCCGTCGCACGTGTTCAACACCCCGGAGCAGGCGGTCAGCCGCGCCCTGGAGGCGGGCTTGGCCGACGCGTCCTTGCCCTACCTCAAGCGCGAGGCCATGCGCCTGCTGGCCGGGGAGTACAAGACCGAGGCCGAGGCCTTGGCGAAGATATCCCAAGAACTCCCGGAGTTCTACCGCAAGAACTACCCGGCCGTCTACGCCAAGAAGGAGGCCGCGGTCCGGCAGGCGGCCGCGGCGGTGGGCGAGCTGCTGCGCGAGAACGTGTTCCCGGAGATGAAGGCGGACTGGCGCGCGCACGAGAACAACCTGGGGCACCTGGTCTCGGCCGGCTGCTTCCGCTGCCACGACGGCGAGCACAAGAGCCGCGACGGCAAAGTGGTGACCAAGGACTGCGGCGCCTGCCACACCATCGTGGCCCAGGGCACGCCGGAGCAGGTGGCCAAGGCGCGCCTGCAAGCCCAGCCCTTCAAGCATCCGGTGGACGTGGGCGTGGACGTCACCCAGATGCGGTGCGACTCCTGCCACAACGGGACGTCGGGCCTCTAGAGCGGCGCTCGCTCCCCTACCGCCGGCGGAACCACTTCTTGAACCAGCCCCAGACCCCGCCCACGTGCAAAGCGCACTCCTCGGTCGGCTCCGTGCCCGCCAGGAACACCTCATCCTGCCGCTGCGGACAGCCCGCCCGCGCCCGCTGGCCGGAGGCCGGGTCGATGCTCACGGTCACCAGGCCCTGCGGCTGCGCGAAAGCCTCGGCCGGCCCCTCGACCGCCGACTTCATGAAAGCCGCCCAGACCGGCAGGGCGTCCTTGGCCCCGGTCAGCTTGAGCGGGCGGTTGCGGTCATCGCCCACCCACACCCCGACCAAAAGCCTCGGGGTAAAGCCCACGAACCAAGCGTCCCGCCCGTCCTCCGTAGTCCCGGTCTTGCCCGCGCAAGGCCGCGTAAAGCCCAGCTTCGGCAGATCCTTCGCCGTCCCCTCCTGAACCACGCTCTCCAGGATCGAGGTCTGCAGGAAAGCCCGGGCCGGGTCCAGCACGCTCTGCCGCTCCCCCCGGTTGAACTCCAGCACGTCTCCGTGCGCGTCCGCCACCGCCTCGATCAAGCGCGGACCCACCCGAAAGCCCCCATTGTCGAAAGGAGCGTAAGCCGCGGTCAGCTCCAGCAGGCTCACCTCGGAAGTCCCCAAGGCCAAAGCCAGGCTCTCCTCCAAAGGACTCTGCACGCCCATGCGGCGCGCGAACTCGGCCTGAGACGCGGGCCCCAGCTGGTTGGCCAAGTCCACCGAGGCCGCGTTGAGCGAATGCGCCAAAGCGATGCGCAAGGTCGTGGTGCCCTGATAGACCCCGTCGTAGTTGCGCGGCTTCCAAGCCCCGGAAGAGCCCGCATACGACTTCGGACGATCGTCGAGCATCGAGGCCGGCGTGTAGCCCCGCTCCAGCGCCGCGCCGTAGAGGAACGGCTTGAAGGCCGAGCCCGGCTGGCGGCGCGCCTGCGTCGCCCGATTGAACTGGCTCTCCGCGAAATCCCGGCCGCCCACCAAGGCCAGGACGCGGCCGTCCTCAGGCGCGATGGCCACCAGCGCCGCCTGAGCGCGCGGCCGGCGCACCGCGGCCTCCGCCTCCTCCTGGTCCAAGGGGTCCATCGTCGTGTAAAGGCTCAGGCCTTCCCGGAACAGGGCTTCCTCGCCGTAGCGGGGCAGGGCCTGCCGCACCACTTCGGCCACGAAATACGACGGCCCCCGGGGCTCGCGCGAGGGCCGCGCCGCCGCGGCCAGCGGCTCGGCCAAAGCGGCGCGCAGGCGCCCCTCCGTGATGGAGCCTTCCTCGCGCATCCGGCGCAGGACGAAGTCGCGGCGCTCCCGGGCCGCCTCCAG
>JAQUNT010000402.1 GCA_028717525.1 Elusimicrobiota bacterium | reverse complement strand
ACGCTCTTCCGATCTGGCACCAGGCTGGCGATCGCAGTCAGGCAGCCGAGGAGGATGGCCGCGCGAGCTCCCACGATGAAGAATCCCACCATGGCCACGAACCCCTGGGCCAAACCCACGATGACCGCTCCGCGGACCACGCCCTCCACGGTGGCCTTGACCCTCTCCGCCAAGCGGCCTTTGAGGTCGGCCGGCAAGGGCAGAAGGTCATGGAGCTGGCGGACCAGGTCCGGCCCGTCGCGGAGAAGGAAGAAAAGCACCAGAAGAAAAAGAAAGAGGTCGAACGCGAAGCCCATGATGTTCTTGGCCAGCCCGGCGGCCGATTCGGCCAGGAAGCCCACGACCGCCTCGGATGCATTCGCCAGTTTTTCGCCCAGGCCGATCGTATCGGCATCCAGGCGCTCGGCGATGCGGCTGGGCAGCCGGTCCCGCCAATCGCGGTGGCCGGCCTGGAAGTTCCGCACCTTCGCGACCACGGACTGGGTGGCCGCCTTCACCTCAGGCAAGACCGCCTCGGTTTCGGCGACCGTGGACCAGATGATGAAGGACAGCGGCACGACCGCGAACAGCCAGATGACGCCCAGAGAGACCAGCGCCCGGAAGGCGGGGCCCCGACGGCTGAGCCGGCGGCCGATCCACGCATGGACGGGATAGCACACGATCGCCGCCGCGACCGCGCACAACAGCGGCCCGGAAAAGGGCGCCAGCATCCGCGCCGCTTGATAGAGGATGAACAAAAGAAGGACGGCGAAGAAAGGGCCCTCGATCTTCCAACCGGCCATGGCATTACCCCCCGAACCGCCTGATAGTAGCAATTCGACCGCTCGTGTTCGACAGGATCCATTCACCCCGGCGAGGCGCCTCGGAACACCTGGGTCTTGACGAATCGCGGCATCCGGCTATACTCAGTGGGTCGGGCGTTCGTGTGCCTGTCCTGAGTCCGGTGTCGTCGAAGCGGTCGGTAACGAGAAGTGGCCTCAACGGACCGTGCGCCGAGGTCGTGGCCGTTGCAGTCCCAGTGCGTTCCGGACTCAGGACGGGTCGCCCGGCAGACTCTGGGGCGCCAAGGCAGTCGATAGAACGACGCTTGCCTTGGCGCCTCACTTTTTCCATATAGGCCTTTGGACCCAGCCCGAGGTTCCCCTCCTGGCCCTGAAGCCGGGCCCCTCCCGGCGCTATACTGAACGTGAGGGTCGTCACCCTCCTACCCGAGCGGGACCTTCCGACATCGTTCCGGAAGCGCTTCCGCGAGGGATCCCGGGTGACTGCCGAGCCGAAGAGGACGCCCCTCCAAGGCTTCGCGAAAGAGTCCGCCTTCGGTCCCAGGAAGGCGGACTCTTTTTCGCCCTAAGGCAGGCTGAATCGCATGGGACGGTATTATATACTAGATGAGCGCATGCTCACCCAGATCAAGGAGGCCTGATGGAAGCGCCCAAGATCGGGATGGTGATGCTGGCGGCCGCGGCGGCGGCCTGCGCCGGGGCTCCGGCGCCCAAGACCGCGGAGACTACGGCCTACTACTACGGCGAGGTCTCCGCCTTCTCTCCTGACGGCAGGCTCCCCTACAACAAGACCGAGTCCGCGGTCAAGCGCCAGGTGCTCGAAGGCGGAGCGCTCGTCCGGGAGACCACGACCGTGCCCGGCATCGCGCCGAGCATGCCCCCGACGGAGACGATCCTCGAACTGCGCCGCCGCGGCAGGTCGTTGGCCTACGGCGTCTCCGGCTCGGGCGGGGCTTCCGGCACGGTCCGCTTCGCGAGTCCGGAGCTGAAGGCCTGGACCTGCGAGGTCAGGCTCAAGGACGGCGGGAGCCTGACCGGCTCCGGCGAAATCCGGCCCGACGGCATGAGGAGCCGCAAGACCCTTTCCGGCGTCGCGCGCCCCATGGCCGTCGGGGAGGACCTCAAGCCCGTGACCGAGAGCGAATACCGCATGCGCCTCTACGAGATGCTGCCGCGCCGCGGGGCCGAATGAGGCCTGACGAAACTCGTTGACAGGCACGGTCAGATAGGATAGGCTCACCTCGGCATCTTACCGGGAGACTCCGAATGACCACTGTCAAGGCTCTTCTCGCCGCCGGCCTCGCCCTCTTCAGCGGCCCCAGCTCCGCCGCCGAAGCCTCCCGGGACTACCAATACCAGGAGACGAAGGACATCGTGGCCTTGGTCAAGGACGCGGCCGCCTTGGTCGAGGCCAAAGGCGAAGCCGCCTTCCCCGAGCTCCGGAAGGAGGGCAGCCCCTGGCGGCACGGCAGCTTGTACGTCTTCGTCCTCGACGCCGACGGCAGGATGCTCATGCACCCCGACCCCGACCTGGAGGACAAGGACCAGTCGGGACTGAAGGACACGGGCGGCAAGCCCGTCTCCCAGGGCCTCATCGCGGCGGCGGGCGGAGTCGATGGCGGCTGGTTCCATTATCAGTGGCCCGAGCCCGGCAAGCTGTTCCCGACCTGGAAGTCGGTCTACGCCCGGCTGGCCGCAGCCCCCTCCGGCCGCAAGTACGTGATCGCCTGCGGGGCCTACAGGATGAGGATGGAGAAGGCGTTCGTGGTGGAGAAGGTCGACCAGGCCGCCGCGCTCATCGAGAAGGACGGCAAAGCCGCCTTCGACCGGCTGCGGGACCCCGCGGGCGAGTTCCGCTTCAAGGACACCTATGTGTTCGTCTTGGCTTCGGACGGGACGGACCTGGTCGACCCCGCCTTCCCGACCCTTGAAGGGACCAGACTGCGCGACCGCAAGGACGCGCAGGGCCACCGCCAGATCCAGGAGATGATCGACCTGGTCCGGGACCACGGTTCGGGCTGGGTGGACTACATGTGGCCCAAGCCCGGGGATTATGTCCCCATGCGGAAGTCCTCCTACGTGCGCAAAGCCAAGCTGGGCGATCAAAGGGTCCTGGTCGGCTGCGGGGTCTACCTGGAAGGTGCGGCGCCCAGCGCCGGGCAGATCGTCGCGCTGGTCCATGACGCCGCGGCGCTCCTGAAGGAGAAGGGCGCGGGCGCCTATCCCGAGTTCCGGAAGAAGGGCAGCCGCTGGTTCAACGGCGACACCCACCTGTTCGTCTGGAACATGGCGGGCAAGAGGATCTTCCACGCGGCTTATCCGGAGACCGAGGGACAGTTCGTTCTGGACCTGACGGGCATCCACGGCCGGCCGGTGGGGAGGATGACTCTCGACGCGGCCGCCGGGCCCGCGGGCGAAGGCTGGGTCCATTACATGCAGCCCAAGCCCGGCGACATCTTCCCGACCTGGAAGAGCACCTTCGTCAAGCGCGTGACCTTCCCGAACGGCCGGGAGCATCTCGTAGGCTGCGGCATCTACAACATGAAGATGGACGAGGAGTTCATCGCCAACGAGGTCTCCGGCGCGGCGGCGCTGATCGAGAAGGAGGGCACCAGGGCTTTCCCGGTGATCCGCGACAAGAACGGGCCGTTCATCTTCCTGGACACCTATGTGTAG
>JAQUNT010000401.1 GCA_028717525.1 Elusimicrobiota bacterium | reverse complement strand
CATGGTGCGGAAGCGCCGCCAGAACTGCCACTCGCTGCAGAAGGCGCAGGAGCGCGCGCAGCCCCGGCTGTCCATGATCTCCAGGCGTTGCGGGCTGCGGTAGCGGCCCGCGGCCATGTCCTCGGCGAAGTCGGAGTAGTCGGGAAAGGGGAGCCCGTCGAGGTCCTTGATGGCCGTACGGTCCCCGCCGTCGCCGCCGCCCGTCACCAGGCCGGGCAGGGGCCGCGGCTTCCCGCCAGCGGCCAGGAGGTCGAGCAGCTCGCGCAGGGTCTCTTCGCCCTCCCCGACGCACACCGCGTCCACCCGGGGGTCCTGGGCCAGGTCCTGGCCGCGCTGTTCGCGCGCGCAGCGCGGGCCGCCGAAGACCACCAGCGTATCGGGAGAAGCCTTCTTGATGCGGCCCGCGACCTCCAGGCTCGCCAGAAGCGAGCTCTGATGCGTGGTGAAGCCCACGACTTTGGCCCCGCTGGCCAGCACGCGCCGCACGAAGTCGTCCACCGCCGCGGAGTTGGACTCCAGCAGGCGGCCCACCAAGGCCGGGTTCTCCCAGAAGGAGTAGCGGTCCTTGTCGTCCCAGGCCGGGCGCTCCGCGGCCGCGGCGTGGTAGAGCTCGTTGTTGAGGTCGAAGCAGGCGGCTTCGTGTCCGCTCCGCCGCACGTAGGCGGCCAAGGCGGCCGATGCGAAGGGCGGGCATTCCCGGCCCCAGCCCGGGCATTGCAGCAGAGCGACCTTGGCGCGCGGCTTAAGGACCGGCGCGGCCTCCGGCTTGGCGCAGCCCAGCGCCACGATCCGGTCCAGCACCGGGTTGGCGGTGCAGAGCAGCCAGCAGTGGCAGCGGCCGCCGCAGGCGTAGCGCCTCTCCGCCTCGGCCCGGGGCGAGGCCCAGAGCTCGTCGAAAGGGGCCTGCCGGAGATCGCCCACCACGCGGTGCTTGTTGACCGGGCAGAAGAAGACCTTGCCTTCGGGGTCGAGCATGGCGTAGCGCCGGCCGGCCAGGCAGTCCGCGAAGACCCGGCGCGGCTTGCGGATGTACTCCTTGAGCAGATGCCAGTAGAGCAGGCGGCCCCAGAGCCCGGGCGTCTCGGCCTCGCGGCCCTGCAGCAGGCGCGGCAAGGCGTCCTCGCGGCGGCAGATGTCCTCCATGACCAGGTCGATCTGGCGCAGCACCTCGGAGAGCTGATCCGGCTTCCAGCGGAAGGCCGGCGCGACCGGGATGCCCTGCTGGTTGACCACCATCTGAGCGCCGAACCAGAGACCGCGGCCGGCCGCGAAGCTGTAGGCGGGCCAGAGCTGGCGGAAGTTGCGCGGGGTGATGGTGAAGTTGAAGCTGAAGGAGACCTCCGGGAACTCGCGCTGGAGCATGTCCGCGCTGCGCTCCAGGCCCGCGAAGGCCCCGCGCCGCCCGCGCACCAGGTCGTGCGCGCGGCCCAACCCGTCCAAGGAGGAGCCCAGCCAGAGCCTGGCCGCGCCGGCTGCGCGCAGTTCGCCCAGCCTGCGCCGCAGCAGCTCCGGGTCGCCCAGGTGGGAGAGCAGTCCCAGGGAGGCCTTCGGGAACCGGCGGCAGAGCACGGCGGCCAGCTCCCCCAGGTCCGGCCTCAGGCAGGGCTCGCCTCCGCTCAGGACCACGGTCTCCACCCCGTCCAAGGCTCTCGCGCCTGCGAGGATGCGCGCCAGCTCAGCCGCGCCCAGCTCCCGCCGCGCGGCCGCGGGGTCGGCGCGGGACAGGCGCCAGTGGTGGCACATGAGGCAGCGCATGTCGCAGCGTCGGGTCAGCTCCAGGTGCAGCTCGCGGACCGCGGAGTCCGGGGCGCCCTGTCCCTGCAGGCGCTCGGTCCCGCGCCGCAGCATCTCCTCCAGGAGGCGCTCGGTCCAGGCCAAAGCCCCGGGCGCGCTCCGGCTCATGCCGGCTCCTTGCGGCAGAGCAGCTCCAGGGCCTTGGTGGCTCCCATGCACCACTTCTTGTGCAGGAGCTCCAGGTCGGAGGCGAAGTCCGGCTCGGGCTGCAGCCGCCGGCCCGCGGGGAAGGCCAGCACGTCCGTGGCCGAGAGCAGGCGCAGCCCGAGCTGGCGCAGGCGCAGGCAATAGTCCAGCACGGCCGCGTCGAGGCCCAGGAAGCGGTCGTCCAGGAGCCCGGCCAAGGCGGGCGCGCCGCGGTCGAGCATCCAGCAGAAAGAGTCGAGATAGGGCGCGCATTCGCGGTGCCCCCGGCCGGCCAGGCCGTGGGCCGCGGAGAGCAGGGCCAAGGACCCGGAGCGGGGGGCGCTGCCGCGCGCCGCTCCCACCGCGGCCAAGGGCGCCTCGCCGCGCAGGTACGCGCGCATGCGGCAAAGGCTCGGCCCGGGCAAAGCCGCCCCGTCCAAGGACAGGACGCAGCGGAAGCGCGCACGCCGCAGGGCCGTGTTCCAGGCCGCCACCTCGCCGCGGCCGGGCTTGAGGCAGGCGATCTCGCAGGAGAAGGGCAGGCGGCCCAGGCGCCGGCGCAGGGCCTCAGCGCCGCCCTTGACGATGATGCTCACGCCGTCTCGTCCGGCGCTGAGGGGCGCCGCGGGCCGGACGGCCAGGAAGCGCCGGCCCAGCTCCGCGCAGACCTGCTCCGGGCTGGAGACCGGGACCGCGTCCTGCGGGGCCTTCCCGCAGGAGCCCGGCCAGGGCGCGGCGAGCAGGACCAGGTCCGAGAGCTCGCAGGCCCCGGTCAGCTGCCCGCGCCAGCGCGCGCTGAAGTTCTCCAGGCGCAGGAGGCTGACCCGGGGGGTGGAGGGAGACCAGCCCGCGGTTTTGTGCAGGTTGTCGATGCTGGCCGCCTCGCCCACGGCCAGGACCGCGTCGATCCGGGCGTCGAAGAGGGCTTCCTTGACCTGCTCGAAGAAATCCCTCTGCGCCCGGGGCGCGAAGCTCAGGCCGCCGCGGCTCAAGCCCGGGCCCCCCGGGTCCAGCGCCGCGGACACCCCCCAGCGCCGGCCCAGCTCGCGCAGCAGCCGGGCGGTCCAGCCGCTCTCCTGCGGTGCGGTCTCGCTGAGCCAGCCCGGGACCAAAGCCAGGATCCTAGAGGGCATGGGCCTCCTCCGGCGCTCGGCGCCCCAGCACCTCGTCGTAGAGGTCGCCGACCTGGGGGGCCAGCCGCGACCACTCGTAGCGGCCGCGGACCAGCTCCAGGCCTTGCCGGCCGAGCTCCCCGCGCAGCTCCGCCGAGCCCAGCAGGCGCAGGCACTGGGCCGCGAACTCGTCCGCGGTGTCGGCCGCGAGCACCTCGCGCCCGGGCGTGAGCTGCAGGCCGCGCAGGGAGCGCGTGGTGGCCACCACGGGCAGGCCCATGGCCAGGGCCTCGAGGATCTTGCCCTTGATGCCCTCGCCCAGGCGGATGGGCGCCACGAAGACCGAAGCCCTCTGCAGGTAGGGCTTGACGTCGTCGACCGTGCCCGTGACCGTGATCCCGGGCAGGTCGCTCTCCAGCCGGCGCACCGGGG
>JAQUNT010000400.1 GCA_028717525.1 Elusimicrobiota bacterium | reverse complement strand
GGGCGAGGGTGGAGAGGCCGGTGAAGAGGAGGTCGAGCATCTCGGCCTGGGTCCCGCTGCGCAGCCCGCCCGTGCGCAGGGCCAGGACGGGGATCTTCCGCCGGCGGGCGAAACGGCGCGCCACGACCGGGAAATCGTCTCCCATCATCTCCGTCAGGCAGGTTCCCAGGACGATCAAAGCGCGGGGAGAGTCCTGGGCCGCGGCGGCGAGGCAGCGCTCCAGGACCCCGGCGGTGCGGCCGAGGGCCGTCTGGCTCTCGGAGAGGTTGGAGCAGTAGAAGCGGGCCGCCCCGGGGGAGTCGAAGGCGAGGAAGCTGTTGAGGCAGTCGCGCTCGCCGTGGACCACCACCGCCAGGCGTCCCCCCATCGCGGAAAGCATGGCCGCGGCGCCCGCGAGGCTGCAGCAAGGCTGGGTCAGGCGGCTGTCGGACACCGCGCTATGATACCATACCGCCACAACGCGGTCGCCCCGGCCGCATGGGGGCTGCCGGCCGGGGCGAATTTCGCGAACGATGAGGAGCAGGCAACGGATCCGGGGTCCGCTAGAACGAGCCTCAACTCCTCATACCTATTGGATACCAGCCGCCGGGAGTTTGTTCCAGGGACTTTGGAACCTAAGGCGGCTGGGCCTAAAGACTAGCGCCGGACCGGATGAAAGTCCTGCAGGACCTGGCGCGCCTCGGGGGTCCCGATCCTGGACAGCGCCTCCACCGCGGCATAGCGCACCCCGGTATGGCGGTCGGCCAGCGCCCCCCCCAGGGAAGCGACGGCGCGGTCCGGGACGACGATGCTCAGGGCCAGGGCGGCGCAGGCCCGGACTTTCGGGTCCGGGTCGCGCTTGAGGACCTGCTCCAGAGAGGCCGCGGCGGAGACCGCGGACTTTCCGGCCCGGGCCAGGAGAAGCGCGGAGCGGGCGCGCTCTGGCGCGGAACGGCTCTTGAGGCCTGCGCGCATTCCCGCCACGGCGGCGCTGTCCTCGCCGGGATCCCTGCCCTGATTCGGGATCAGCTTCGTCCTGGCCGCAGGCTGGCCCGGTCCCGGCTCGGGCAGGTCCGCGAGCGGGAAGAGTTTCCGCGGCTCGTCGGCCGGCGCGGCCTGCCGCGGCCCGTCCGCCTCGGGGACCTGGATGGGGCAGTTGGGGTCGCCCAGGTCGCACCCCCCCTCCCCCGCGATGCCGAAAGCCACCCATTCGTTCGGGTCGTGGCTGCTGCCCGGACAGACGGGGATCCGCTCCGGCTTCTGGGGCGGCAGTTCCGGGAACGGGCCGGGCAGGGGACAGCAGTCGACCCAAGAATCCCCGGACGACCTCCCCGGATTCCGCTCAACCCAGCCGGCCGGGCATTTCTCCGGCATGATTTGGCACCCGCTGCCGATCGGAACGGGAGTCGGTGCCGCGGCGGCGCGCAGCGCCGCCGCCCACAGGACCAGCCAGACGGCTGCCATGGAGCCCGCGCCCCTCAGGACGGGACGACCCGGATGTTCTCGCCCAGCTTCTGCTTGAGGTGGGTCTCGATGGCGGAGAGGGTGTTGGTGCCGGCGCTGGGGCAGCCCATGCAGGCCCCCTTGTACGCGATGAAGACCTGCCAGACCCCGCCCTCCTCCTTGAGGTCCACGAGCTCCACGTCGCCGCCGTCGGCGGCCAACATGGGGCGCAGGTCCTCGTTGAACACCTGCTCCACGGCCTTGAGCTTGCGCACCAAGGTCATGGAGTTGAAGTCCTTGGTTTCCATCTGCTGGCGGAGCTTATCCCTCTCCATGGCCGCGCGGGTGTCGCGCAGGATGTCCACCAGGTAGTGCTGGCGCTTCTCGTGGCCGCCGGGCTCGATGCAGGACTTGCAGAAGCCGCCGGCCTTGGTGTAGTGGGTGATGTCCGCCACGGTCTTGAGGTCGTTGAGCCGGATGGCGTCCACGATGGTGCCCAGGCTCACCCGGCCGCACTCGCACACGATGGTCTCGGTCTCCAAGGAACGCAGGTCCACGCCCTTGTATAGGGCCACGGCCTTCTTGATGACGTCGTAGGCCATGACGCTGCAGTGCATCTTCTGCGGCGGCACCGCGGGCGTGCCGGGCTCGTCGCGCAAGGCGCGCTCCACATCGATATTGGTGATCTTGGCGGCTTGGTCTACCGTCTTGCCCAAGCAAAGGTCGGCCATCATGTCGCTGGAGGCTATGGCCGTGCCGCAGCCGAAGCTCTTGAAGCGCGCGGCCTTGATGACGTGGGTCTTGGGGTCCACGACCCAGTAGAGGCGCACCGCGTCGCCGCAGGACTCGGCCCCGTGGTCCGCGATGACGAGCTTGCCGCCGAGCTTCTTGGCGTCCTTCTCGGTCAGCTCGCCGCGGTTCTGGGGGTTGTCCATGCGCGCGGCCACTTTCCGGGAGTAAGCCTCCCAGAGGGCGCCGCCCAGCAGATCCTTCTTCGCCATAGGGTCTCCTTAATAGCTCGCCGAGATGGCGCGCAGGCGCCCCACGGCTTCCGTGAAAGTCTTGACCGCGGCGTCGATCTCTCGCTCGGTGGTGAAGCGCGACAGGCTCAGGCGGATGCCGGTGTGGGAAAGCTCCGGGCCCACGCCCAGGGCGGCGATGACGGGGCTGGCCTCCAGGCTCTCCGAGGCGCAAGCCGAGCCGGTGGAGGCGGCTATCCCGTTCTTGTTGAGGTCCCAGAGCAGGGCCTCGCCTTCCACCCCGCGCACGCTGATGAAGACGGTGTTGGGCACGCGCAGCTCGCGCCGGCCGAGGACCATGACGTCCTTGAGCTTGAGCAGGCCGTCTTCGAGCTTGTCGCGCAGACGGCGCACCTCCTTGGCCTCGTAACCGAGGTTGTCGACGGCGAGCTCCATGGCCAGGCCCATGCCCACGATGCCGGCCGTGTTGAGGGTGCCGGCGCGCTTGCCGGACATCTGCTCGCCCCCGTGCAGCAGCGGCGGGAGCGTGAATCCCTTGCGGATGAAGAGCGCGCCGATGCCCTTGGGCCCGTGGAACTTGTGCGCGCTCAAGGAGAGGAAGTCCACCCCCGCGTCCTGGACGTCCACCTTGACCTTGCCGATGGCCTGCACCGCGTCGGTGTGGAAGAGCACGCCCTGCGCCCGGCAAAGCCGGGCGATCTCCTTTATCGGGAAGATGATGCCGGTCTCGTTGTTGGCCCACATGACCGAGACCAAGGCGGTCTTCTCCGTGATGGCGCGGCGCACGTCCTCGGCCTCCACGCGCGCGTCCTTGTTGACGGGCAGGAAGGTGACCTTGACGCCCTGGCTCTCCAGGAACCGGCAGGTGTTGGCCACGCAGGGGTGCTCGACCGAGGTGGTGACGATGTGGTTCCTTTCCCCGTCCTTGATGAGGTCGAAGTACACGCCCTTGAGCACCGTGTTGTTGCTCTCCGTGGCGCAGCCGGTGACGAGGATGTCGTCATCCTCCGCCGCGTTAAGGCCCTTATAGAGGCGGTTCATGGCCACGCGCAGGTCCGGATGG
>JAQUNT010000399.1 GCA_028717525.1 Elusimicrobiota bacterium | reverse complement strand
CACCACCTCCAGCTCCTGCGCCCGGCCCGTGGCCGTGCGCTGGCGTACCACGAGCTGGCGCACCGCCCCGATGTCGCGGCTGCGCCCGGCCCGTTCCGCGATATCCGCGGCCGGGATGATGCGCATCCAGCGCGACTCCGCGGGCGGGTTGATGCCGCTGGCCTCGCAATAGCTGTCCGCCGGCGGGTACTCGTGCGTCCAGAGCTCCAGCTCTCCGGGCGTCCTCCCCACGGAGGCCGGGCGCTCGCCGTCCGCCACCGAGACCAGGGCCTCGGCCCCGGGCGCCTGCGCGCCCCGGCCGTCCTCGGTCAGCCCTCCGCAGTCGTCATGCTCCAGGGCCAGCGCCACGGCCCCGTCCTGGGTCAGCGTGACGCCGGCCGTCTCGCGCACCGCGGCCGCGGCCGCCTGCATCTCCTCGCTGAGGCCCAGATACCTCTGGCAGGCCTCCGAGTCGCAGATGTCCGCGCCGTCGGGGCCTGCCCCGGGGTGCGCCCGGTACCAGAGCGCGCGCGTGCGCGAAACCACGGCCTGGGCCTTGTACGCCTCGCTGTCGCTCTGGCGGGGCAGGGCCGCGGACACGGCGCCGTAAAGGTACTCCTCCAGGCCCACCTCGTTGACCAGCATGAAGCCGCCGGGCCCGGGCCGCACGGAGACCGCGCCGCGCAGCTCGCGGTCGCCGGCGTCGAAGGCGGCGCGCTCGGAGAACGCCGCGTCTTGGAGCAGGACCGAGCCCGCCGGGCCGTTCGGGACGATGCGGAAGCTCTCGGTGGTGGTGCAGACGAGGTTGCGCGATTCGTCGCGCAGCTCGAGCAGGCCGTGCTCGCCCCGGAAGTCCACCTCCCAGCGGCGCTGGGCCCTGCCCTCGCCCAGGACCGCCCCTCCGGCCGCGGCCAGCACCTTGAAGTCCGAGTTGACCGCGAAGCGGACGCGGGTGGCCTTCCCGGCCCGCCCGTCGCGGCCGGTGAACAGAGCCACGCGCAGGGCGGGCCCCGACTCGGTCCGGACCTCGCCCTCGGGCGGCTGGGGAGGCAGCAGGGGCCTTCCGATGCGCCGGACCCCGAGTCCCTCCGGGACCGCGGCCCCCAGCTTCTCGACTTCCCGCGCGGCGCGCCGGTCGCCCGGGTCCAGGCTCAGCAGGCGGCGGTAGGCGAGCCAGGCCTCGCGGTCGTCGCCGGCCTTGGCCTTGGCCTCGGCCAGGTCCCGCAGGCACTCCAGGTCCAGGGCGTCGAGGTTCAGGCATTGGCGCAGGTAGGCGGCGGCCCGGGCCTTCTCGCCCAGGCTCGTCGCCGCCCGGGCCGCCTCGTGGTTGGCCGCGGCCATGATGAACGGGCTCTTCAAGGGCGAGGCCTGGTCGAAGGGGTCCTGCTCCAGCAGCGCGCGCAGGGGGGCCAGGGCCCGGCGGGGCTGCCCTTCCAGGCGGGCCGCCACGGCCAGGCCCAGCTGGGACTCGGCGCGGTCGGCGGTGGTGGCGGAGCGGTCCATCCCCTTGAGGAAGGAGTCGCGCGCCTCGGGCAGGCGGCGCAGCGCCGCGCAGGCCCAGCCCAGCTGGTTCCAGACGAAGCCGCGCGCCTCGGGCCGCAGGGTGGCCTTGGACCAATGGGCCAGCGCCTCCTCGGCGCGGCCTTGGTCGCGCGCGCGTATGGCCAGGTCGACTTCGGAGTCGGCCGCCCCCGCCGGGCGGCACAGGAGCAGGGCCAGCGCCAGACCCCAGCGGCCTGCGGGCGTCATGGGCGGTCCTTGACCAGCTGGTGGGGCTTGCCCTCCCCGCGGCCGGGCACGTCCGCGGGGACCTCTTCCTCCGCCTCGGCGGCGGGGTAGAGCGGCTGGTACTCCGCCTTCTTGCGCGGCACCGCGAGCTCGACCTCGGCGAGCAGGAGCACGGCCTTGCGGCGGGTGCGGGCGCTGTTGAGCGGCAGGGCCGCGTCGGCCTTGCGCCGCAGGCCCGCGACGTCGAAGCCCTCCGCCTCCGCGCGGGACAGCAGGGCCAGGACCCGCCCGTGTCGCCGGAGCAAAGCCGCCGAATCGCGCTGCTCCTTGAGCTGCAGGATCTCGTCGCCGGCGGAGCCGGCCTGGCTTTGGGGCGGGTAGCGCCAGTCGCGATACCAGCGCCGGGGGTGGTCCTGCAGGAGGCTGGCGCAGTAGATCACGGCGACCGCAGCAGCGGCCCAGGCCAGGTTGCGCCAAGTGCAGAGCTTGAGGAGCAGTTCCACCCTTCGACCACCGGTGCGATTCTACACCCTGCTACCGCATCCGCGGCGAGTTCGGCCCTTCGAGATCCTCGGGCTCGCCCTCCGGCGCCTCCGGGAGCACGACCCCCTCGCTGCCGTGCGGCGGCGGGGAGGCGTCCAGAGGGCTGATCTTGTGCAGGATCTTGTGGGTGCGCAGCGGAATGCCGACCGTCTCCTTGCCCCAGGCCTCGATCTCCTGCGCCAGGAACCAGGCGTCGATCTTCACCTCGGCGACCCTGAGGTGGTTGTAGGTCATCTGGACGGGCGCCAGCAAGGTCAGCACCGCCTGCTGGAACCCGCTGGCGGTCCGGGTGAGCTTGATGGCCACGTCCTCGATGTCCGGCTGGGGGACGGCGGTGCGCTCGAGCTTGGCCAGCCAGGCGGGCACGAAATCGAAGTCCCGGATTATGGTCTTGATGTCCCGGCGCAGTATCTTCAGGTCGTCCGGGAAATCCCGGTCCGGAGGCCTGATTTTCAGGTTGGTCTGGTTCTTGTACCAGGCTTCCAGGCGATGGGCGCGGGACTGGATGTCCTCGCAGCGGGCGCACGTGGCCTTGAGTTTGTTGGTGAATTCGTCGAGGACCTGCATCGCCTGCTTAAGGACTTTAGTCTGATCCATTTTCCCACAATACCAAATTTCGGCTCTTCCTGGCGCCGTTCCGGCGGGCCGCGGCCACGGTCCTCACTCCAGGAGCTGGTCGAGCAGTTGGGCGTCGTCGGCCGGCTTGGCCGGCTTCTGCGCCTCCCCCGCGCGCCTTCGGGGCGCCCGGCGCGCGGCCGGGGCCGGCTTCGGCGCGGCCGCGGCCGCCTCGTCGCCGGCCGGGGCCGGCTCCGGGGTCCCTGCGGAGGCGTCCGGCACCGGCTTGGGTGCGCCTGCCTCCGGCGCGCCCGCCACGGGCAGGCCGCTGGCCGAGGGCTTGGGCTTGACGCGCACCTTCTGGTCCTTGGCGGCGGGCGGCTCGCCGAAGAGGAGGACCTTGGCCGCGGCGTCGTTGTTGTACGGCGCCACGGTCTTGTCCGCGAGGTTGGCCTGGAACATATAGACGGCCTGCTTGCCGGTGGCGGGGTCGCTGCCGTAGAAGTTCACCTGGAAGGCGGCTTCTCCCAGCTTCTCGGCCATCCAGGCGAGCGCGGGGTTGGCTCCTGGCGCGGCCGAGGCTTCCAGGCGCTGGCCAACCAGCGTGGTCTTGTCGCTGCTCGGCCAGTTCTTTACCAGGTCGATGGCTTGAGACTTGAGCTTGTCGAGCTCGGCCCCGGGAGAGGGCGCCTGCGGGGTGATC
>JAQUNT010000398.1 GCA_028717525.1 Elusimicrobiota bacterium | reverse complement strand
GAGCCGGGGTAGACATGGAGGGGCCTAATGGATGATTTTGACCCCGGAACGGCGATTTGTCAAGCCGTCGGAAGGATTTTATCTCAGATTTAAGGAAAGGTAAGGATTGGTTTTATCTCTTGACAATACAAGCCTCTCGCACAATACTATTGGTCACAGCGAGGGTACCCCCTATGAAATCCCGATCCCTGCTCGCCGCTTCCCTATTCGCCGGTCTCATCCTTCCGGCCTCGGCCTGGTCAGCCCAGCAGTCCCCGCCCAATTTCGATACGGCCCTGGCCCAGGCCAAGGCCGCGGCACGGCAATCCTTCCAGTCGCACAGGCCCGGCCGGCCCTACGCTGACGCGGTGGTGAAGCTGCCCGTTGCCCCGGAGGACGCCCAGAAGAAGCTCAACCTTGAAGCCTTTAAGGCCGTGCTCGCGGGCCTGCGCGACGTGCAGGAAGGCTGCGCCCTGCCCTGCTCGGCCCAGGGCGACGTCCTGGTCTACGCCGGCAAGCTCTCCATGCTGTCCGGCGAGCTCGGAGCCAACCTGGACCAGGCCAAGGGCCTCTACATGCCCAACGACGTGCCCCGCAGGAAGACTGCGGGCGGCAAGCAGAGCGAGGCGGCCCGCGCCATGGAGGCGGAGGTCGTCTCGCGCATGCTCTCCCAGCCGACCTTGCCGCGGCAGTTGCGCTCGGACCTCAACATGAAGGCCCTCAACATCGCCGCCTCCCTGGGCAAGACCCAGGAGATCAAGGCCGACGCGGACGGCCTGGTCACCGTGGCTCCCGGCATGCGCCGGGTACTGACGCCCGAGCAGATCAAGCAGCTCAACGACATCCCGCGGGCGCAGGCCAACTACCTGCGCAAGCTGGTGCGCGAGCCGCCGCCGCTGACCGCGGAGCAGAAGCAGAAGATGGTCATCGACGAGGCGGGCGAGGAATACCGCAAGAACCCCGGCACGGTCGGCAAGGCGTACAACTACTGGGAGCAGGCGGCCAAGGACAAGAACTCCAGCTGGCTCTGGCGCGGCTACGCCAAGGTCAACAAGGGCCTGCTCACCTTCAGCGGCCTGCGCGACGTGGAGGAGAGCGCGGCCAAGCTCGGCTGGGTCTGGGACAACGCCGACGTGGGCAAGGGGCAGAAGGCCTGGATGGCCACCAAGCTCGGCGGCAACATGGCCCTCTCGGCCATGAACTTCCTGCCCGTGGCCAGCATGGCGGGCAGCCTGGGCAAGACCAAGCAGCTCTACACCGTGAGCAAGGGCGGCACGCAGGTCGCTGGCCTCACCAAGGCCGGCACCAAGGCGGCCGGGCTCATGGACGACGCCACGCGGGGCCTCCAGCAGGTGGTGACCAAGACTTTGCCTCAGGGCAAGAAGGTGGCCGCGGAGCAGCTCCCCGGCCTGGTCGACGACCTCGGCAAGTACGCCGGCAAGTACGGCATGAAGGTCAAGGTCGGCGGCGTGGTGGGCGAGAGCACGGCCCAGGGCGGCACCATCGCGGCCAGCCTCAAGACCGGGGCGCACCACGAGGTCGCGCACCTCTTCCAGCAGGTGCAGACCCGGGCCCTCCTGCTCGAGCAGCAGGCCGCCAAGCTGGGCAAGACCGTGGACGCCCTCAGCGACGTGGAGCGCGCGGCCGTCTACGGCAAGGCCGAGCTCTTCGAGGCCGCTTCCTACGCCCAGCACGAGATGCAGGCCCTGCGCGCCACCGGCTTCATGGGCCGCGCCGGGACCAAGTACACCGGCATGCTCGTGCAGAACGCGGACGACATCAACCGCGCCATCCAGACCGGCTCCGTGCTCGGAGGCAAGTACTCGGCGATGCAGAAGGCCTACGGCGCCTCGGCGCAGCTCCTGGGGCACAGCCAGTTCCAGATCGCGGCCAACATGGCCCCGATCCTGGGCGGCGTGCTGCAGGTCCAGAAGGACGGCCTGATGGACACGCTGACCAGCTACGCGCCCGGGACCTTCAGCGACACCGCCCACGCCCCCCAGGCTCCTAAATGAGCTCCCGTCTGGCGGGGGTGCTCCTCCTGCTCGGGGGGCTCTCCGGGGCCGGCCTGGGCTACTGGCTCATCCGGCAGAAGGACCAGGAGCATCCGCACTTCACCGGCGTGGCCGTCACCTTCGCGGCCGTGCTCCTGCTCATCGCGGGCCTGATCGCGGCATTCCTTAGCCTGCTCTTCTTCGTGGGCGGCTGAGGCCCGGCCTCAGGGCCCGATCAGCTCCTCCGCCAGCGCGTCCATCCGGTACACCTTGCGCAGGCCCTCGAATATCCCGGCGGAGTGCACGGCCACCGCGCGGTTGCGCTCGTCCGAGTAGAAGTAGCGCCCGACCAGGCTCGGGATGTTCCCGTCGAAGACGAGACCCACGTACTCTCCGTCCCGGTTGAAGACCGGGCTGCCCGAGTTGCCGCCTATGATGTCGTTGGTGGTGACGAAGTTCAGCGGCGTGGAGAGATCCACCTCCGCCTTGCGCTCCGCTTCCAAGGGGGACAGGTCGAACGGCGGCTGGTTGTCGAAGGAGGCGGCCCGGTCGTAGAGGCCGTAGAAGGTGGTCTTGTAGGGCACGCGGGTCGTGCCCTCCTCGTAGCCCGCCGCCTTGCCGTAGGAGAGCCGCAAGGTGAAGGTCGCGTCCGGGTAGGTCGAGGCGCCCAGGATGGCGAAGCGCGCCTTGGCCAGCTTGTGGCCCTCCAGGGCCTCCACGCTCTCCACTTCGTCCTCGCTCCACTTGCGCAGCTCGCGGTAGAGCGGCTCCAGACCCCGCGCCCAGACGATGAGCGGGTCCTTGGACTTGGCCGCGGCCTTGCGTCCGCCCGCGACCAGCTTCCTGCGCAGGGCAGGGTCGGCCAGGCCCGTGCCCGAGACCAGCCGGCGCGCGGCCTCCGCCGGAGTCGAGCCGCCCAATGCGGCCTTCACGTAAGGGTGCTCCGCGCCCAGCTGGTCCAAGGACTCCTGGAGGTCCATGGCCAGCATGGCCTCCTCCAGGTCCGGGAAGATGGGCGCGGGCGAGAACAAGCGGAAGCGCAGGGAATCCAGGTTGGAGTCCCGGTATTCCTCGTAGCGCTTATCGTTGGGCTTGGCCGTCTCCGCGACGTAGAGCACGATGTTCTGGGCAATTCCCGCGAGCTTGGAGTCCCCGGCCCCGCGGTACTGCAGGTCCTTGAAGCGCGACCGGACCTTCTCCCGCGCCGCGGCCAGCCGGTCCCAGGACGACCCCGCGAAAGCGAGGTCGGGCCGGGCTTCCACCGCGGCGCGCAAGGACGCCTCCTCGTCCTTCTTGGCCGCCATGAGCTTGGGGTCTCGCAGCCCGGCCAGCTCGCCGCCGTAGGCCTTGGCCCCGTTCTCCAGGCCGAAGATCTTGTTGCGCGCGCGGCGGGCCTGTTCGGCGCCCCGGGCCGCGTACTCCTTGAGGACCGCGCGGCGGGTGTCGAACTTCTTCAGGACCGTGGGCAGGCCGTAGTCGCGCTCGTACTCGAGCTGGCTGATGGTGAGCAGCCGGTCCGTGCGGCCGGGGTGGCCGGAGACGAAG
>JAQUNT010000397.1 GCA_028717525.1 Elusimicrobiota bacterium | reverse complement strand
CTGGCCGCCGACGCTGGCGCGCTCGAGCTGGCCCATGGACTGCGTTCCGGCCTGCGCGGCTACTCCGTCATCCGAGGTTCCCGCGGCGGTGCGGATGCCGAGGATGCGGTCCATTATGGAAGCGGCCGTGGTCTTGGCCGCGCCGGCTGACATGGAGCCGAGCTGGTCCGCGTTGATGGCGAGCTGGTCCTTCTGGGCGAGCAGATCGTTGAGCTTGGGCGCGGCCGCGGCCGGGCCGGCTTCGGACTTGACCGGGGCGGCGCTGAGCTCGCCCAGCGCGGGGCCGGGCATGGGCACGGTCTCGACCTCGCCGACCTTGGCCGAAGGCGCGGCCAGCGGGACCGCGTAGCCCTGGACTACGGGAGTGGGGACGGCGGTCTGCGGGGCCAAGGAACCCTTGAGCCCGATGCCGGAGAGACCGACGGAGATGTTGGAGAGCTGGTTGACTTGCGCAACGCCCCGCACCGGGCCTTGCACGCCGACCGGGACCGCGGCGGCCGAGCCTTGGCTGGCGATGGCTCCCGCGGCGGCGTAGCAGGGAAGGCCGGGGGCCGTGAGGATGAGCGCTGCGGCGATAAAAGCGGCGATGGTTCTCTTCATGTGCCTATTCTATCGTTGCGCACGGCCTTTCTCCTCGGGTCTTAGGTCCTAAGCAGGGTTGGTTTTTCGGCCCACGGCATGAGACCCCATGGGCCCAGCGGTTCAGCGCGGGGACAATGATCGCGGGCCGCGCGTGAGCTTGATGGGCTCAGGGGGCAGAGGCGGCTGGGAGGGCCTGGGCAGGGACTGGGAGCCGCGGACCACTATGCCGGCCTGGTCGTAGCGGCGCACCACTCCGTCGCGGTCTTCGTAGTCGTGCCAGCGCTCGAGGAGCTCGGGCAAGGGGAGATAGGTGTAGCGGTCGGGCGTGGAGGGATCCATCAGGTAGGCGTAATGCTCGTCCATCCCCGCGAGCACGACGTAGTGGCCGTCATCCCAGCGCTCCGACCAGGGGGTGTCTTCGTCGGCGCGCCAGGCCTGGATGTCCAACATGACGGAGTCACCGCGGCCCAAAGCGGCGCGCAGATCGTCCAAGGTCATGCCTTCCCGGAGCGCCGCCTGCAGGCCGAGCTGGGAGAGGCCGCGCACGATGTTCTCAGGCGGAGTCCCGTCCTTGGGCCGGGTGCCGAGGAGCTCGTAGAGGGATTGTTCGTCTCCGCCGTAGGCCTGCCAGTAGCGCAGCAAGGCGAGGGCCGCGGCCGCGCCGCAGCTGTAGCTGGTCTCCTGTTCCGTGATGGGCACGGGCTGGTAGTCAACGGGCATGCTGGGCTGGGGCAGGCCGGAGACTGCGGGCGCGGCGTAGCGCGGCGCCGAGGCGTCGAAGAATGTGTCGAGCACGGGCCTGCCGTCTGGTCCAGGCTTGGCTGAGCTTTCCGCCAGTCTGCCGGTGACGCCGGTGAGGCCCTGCAAAGCGGGCAACGGCACCGGCGGTATCGGAAGGTCCGCCGGTGCCGGCCGGACGGACGCCCATACGGCCGGCGCCATGAGGCCGGAGGCCAGGCCCTGGAATGATCCAAGCCGGAAGCTGGGCGCCGCCAGGGGGACGGCGGCGCCGAGCATGGGACTCAGGCGCAGGGGAGCGGCCGCCGTGACGGCGGCGGCTGCGGGCCCGGCTCCAGCGAGGAGCAGGGCCCCGAGACATAACGGTCCCGCGGCTCTCATCATCTTCAGGATAGCGGGGGGCGGGGCGGGCGGCCAGGAGCGAAGGGCCTAGCGAGGGCGGGGTCTTAGGGGTGCCTGGACTTGAACTCGGATAGGACCTTGCCGAGGGTGGTGCGGGGGGTGTCGTGGCGGCAGAGCCATTGGTCGCCGCCCTTGACCATGTCCGATACGGCGCGGCGAACGAGCCCGGGGTCCATGGTGCGCACGAACAGGACGAGGGGGCCGAAGTAGTAGCCGAGGCCGAGCTTGGCGAAGGCGTCGGCGAACCACATGGGCGTGGCCGCGAGCAGAGAGAACTCCCGCCCGTCTGCGAGGCTGACTTGGACCACGGCGCTGCAGAGACCGGGGTTGTCCGCGGGCTCGATCTGGGTGAGCTCGATGGCGTCGACGCGGAGTTTGGGGCTCACTTCTTCTTGCCCTTGGCCTTCTTCTTCTCGTCGCGGCCGGTGTTGTAGTAGCGCAGCCAGAAGCCGCTCATGTCCGTGGCCATGGCGTCGGCGGCCTTGGCGAGTCCTTCTTGGTCGAGGCGCTTGACGAAGAGGGAAGGGGCGCCGTAGAGGAAGTCTTGGCCGGCCTCGTTCATGCGGTGAGAGACGTGGTTGGGGGTGAGGACCGGGAAGGTGGAGGCGCTTCCGTCTTCGAGGTTGACGCGGACCTCGGCCGCGCCCGCATCCGGGTTCTCAGGCGGAGCCGAGCGGAACTCGATGTGGCGGATGCGGGGGATGACGGCCATGGGGCAAGATAGTACCAATTTCCGCGACCGAATTTAATAGGACTATTAGTCTTCCGCGCCGGGTCTTTGGCCTCAGGCATGACGAGGGGCCGCCCATCACACTATGGGATCAAGATGCTGGTCTGTGCTTTTGCGGTCTTCGCTCAGCTGCTGCTGGGGCAGTGCTACGGCGCTGCGCCGGCGGCGGTTGTGCCTCCACTTTTCCAGGCGGTGCTGGAGCGGCACGCCTTGGACGCGGAGAAGCTGAAGGCCTTGGGCTATGTGATCTGGGATGGGCGTTGTTTCACTCTGGACGGGAACGGGGAGCTCGCGGCGCCGACTTTGACCGCGGATGAACTTGAAGCGGCACTGGCCGCCAGGCAAGCCGCTGCGCTGGGCCCGCAGAGGCCCCTGGCCTTGCCGAAGCTGGAGCTCAACGCCAACCTGCCGCCCGCCTCGTTGAACCGGTTCTTCGATGGGGCCCCCCCCGTTCCCGCCGCCGGTATGGTGCCGGATCCTGTAGACCCGCAGACCTTTGCCGCGCAGAAGCCGCCGATGCAGGAGCCTGAGTTCGATGAGTCCTGGGATCGGGTGGCCGCGGATCTGCGCGATCCAAAGCGCCGGGCCCGGGGCTTGGCCGCTCTTTCCAAGCGCTTCATCAAAGACGAGACTTCCGAGACTGGTCTGAGTCCGGACGCTCCTGAAGCGCTGCGGATGTTGACCTTGGCCATCCACGAGGGCCGGGGCGGGACCCCAGCCGCGGTGCTTCTGCGCCAGCAGTTGGCGGCAGCGGCCAACCTGAAGCCGGAGCAGAAGGCGGCTTTGGCCCGGAACTTGCGGAGTGCTTTGACGGTTTATGTGGCCTTGGGCCGCAGCCAGGCTGCGCATGCCTTGGACGCTCAGCTGTATTTCCGGCGGATGGTGAGCTTGCTGAGCTCGGAGGGCAGGGGTCTTGCGGAGTTCATCCGGGAGAAGGACCCGGATGGGCGCTATGCTTCGCTCTTTCTTCTGCGCTCGCACGCCTACGATTCTCTTATCCCTTACCTGAACCAGCATCCGGAGGAGGCTGGGGCGATCGTTCCCTTACTCTTCCCGGACGACCGCGCACAGGAGCTCCAGAA
>JAQUNT010000396.1 GCA_028717525.1 Elusimicrobiota bacterium | reverse complement strand
ATTCCTTCCCGTAGACGCAGTCCGTCAGCTTGGCGGCCTGCGCGGCGCTGATGGGAAGGGTCCCCTTGAACCAGTCCCGGATCTGCGCCAGGCTCTCGTCCCGCCTGTGCACGTCATAGGTCGGGGCGGCCAGGCCGAACTGCGCCGGCGCAGGCCGGACCGCGTTGACCCCGGCTTCGCGGGCGGCGTCTGCGCAGAGGCAGAAAGCCCAGCGCTCGACCTCGAAGGGGTCCGGGGTCACGCGCGCGAGCAGGAAATCCTTGAAGTCGCGGATGGAGCCCTCATCCCGGCAGTTCAGAGCCCGCTTCTGCACCGGCCGGGGCCGCGCCGGCGCCGCGTCTCCGAACTCGGAGGCCACGGGCTCGGTCGAGCAGCCCGCGAGGCCAGGCGCCAGGGCCAGGGCCCAAAGCAGGCGGCGCCAACGAGTCTTCATGCGCACCCACATCTTACCAGTTTGGACCCGGTCAATCGACGTATTCGTAGCCGGACCTTCGCTCGGCTTCTACGGCCTGCGGGATGTCGGTCCCGAAGCCCTCGTCGAACACCCAGGTCCCGGAGCACTCTTCGCTGGAGAGCCCTTGGTCCAAGGCCTGCCCGCCGCAGCGATCGTCGTTATCCCACTGATAGGACTGGCCGTATCTCGCTTCCAGCCCGCGGGACAGGGTCTCGGCTCGCTCCGCCAGCCGCGTGGCCCGCGTCAGATGGTCAGTGCCCAGGGGGGCCAGGCCCGCGGCGAAGAACGTCTGCGCGCGCCTCTTGAGCCTGCTGGTCTCATCGATGAGCCCCTTGATCTCGTTCATCGTGGACTGGTAGTTCCTCATGACCCCGGCATCGACGGCACCCCGTTCCGCGGACGGCGCCTCGGGCAAGACGTCGCCGCCGTCGGAAGGGGCCCGGGCCGACGACGACTCGGACAGGACGACCTCGCCGCCCTCGGTCCGGGTCTGGGCGAAGGCATCCGCGGCCAGGGTCTTGAGGCTCTGCGCGCTGGACGTCCCGCCCCCGAGCCAGGAACGGTTCCGGGCGAAGCGCAACTGGCCGAAGGCCCGCTCCGCGCGGACCCGGCGGGCCCACACGGCCGACGCGGAGCCCGCGCGCGCCGCGCCGTGCGCGAAAGCCCCGGAGAGCCTCCTCCCGGGCGCGGAGGAGCCGACCCATGAGGCCTGGGCCGCCAAGCGCAGGCGCTCGTCACCCGGATGACGGCGCACTTTGATGCGAGCCGAGATGGGACGCAGGGCCAAGCCCCCGAGAGCCGGCCTAGCGCGCGGCCCGCGCAGATGCAGGGCCGTCAAGGACCCGGCGCCGGCCAAGAGGGACGCCAGGGCGGTCCCGACCGCGAGCTTGCTCCGCGAGGCGGCGCGGACGCTGAACAATGCCGCGATGACCGCCCAAAGGCTGCTGCGTTCCGGCTCCTTCTTCTTCCGGAGCTCGGGTATTTGCGGCAGCGGCTTGCCGACCTGCTCCGGCAGCGCCGTCACGCGGACGCAGTTGCCCATATCCGGAGTATGGTCGATGGATTCTCATCTCATATTCCGAATCCGCAAAAATACTCTAAATTCTCGACAAAAAGACGGTAAGATCGGATCAGTACCGGACCTCGCAGTAGAACTTCGTCGACACGCCGTCGCCGTTGAACTCGATGCGCACGAGCTCGTAGGTCTTGCGCGAGCCCCCCTCCCTCCGACCGGCATGGAACTCGCAGACCTCTCCATACGGCAAGGCCGAGCAGCTCTCCGGCGGCCCGAACCTGGCCATGAAATAATCCTTGCGCTGAGGTCCTTGGCTCCTGATGTCGGCGCAGAGCGACTGGGCCCGGGACTGAGCGCGGCCGCCGGCGCAGCCGGCGGCGCCCGCCATGAGAACGGCAAGCGCGACGCGGGCCAGTCTATTCATTCGTAGAGCCTCCGCAACTCGAGGCAGGCAAGCTCCGGGTCTGGAACCCCCCTTCTCAAACCGTTCTGCGATCACGCCGGTCAGGCGGTCACGGCGAACCCCTCCATCAGCTCCTGGATGACATCCTGCAGGATGGGGTTGGGCTTAGGATGCCGGCCGCAGATGAACCAGATGTACTCCTTGATGCTCGCCGGCCCGCGCTGCAGCCGCATCAGCCGGCCGTGAGCGACGTCTTGGCGCACCGTCAAGGCGTCTATGGACGCCACCCCCTGCCCGCGCAAAGCCAAGAACTGCAGCAGGTCGAAATCCTCGATCTCCGCCTCCACCGTTACGGCCACCTTGTGCCGGCACAGGAACAGGTCCACCTCCTTGCGCACCGGGTTCTCCGGAGCCATCAGGAGCATCGGCAGCTTCGCCAGATCCGCCGGGAAGCGCCGGACCTGCGCCCTGAGCCTGGGCACGGCCACGAAATGAATCGGGATGGTCCCGGCCAGACGGCTCCGGAACTCCACCCCCAGCTCGCTGGAGAAATCCACGTTGGAGACCACCAGGTCGAGCCTGTGCTTGCCCAGACGCTCCTGCAGGTCCTCGTTGGCCCCTCCGAAGATGCTGGTCTTGACCGCGCGGTCGATCTTGCGTATGCAATCCAAGATCTGCGTCACGACGTGCCGGGAGATGGCGCTGGAGATGCCCAGGCGCAGGCGGGCGGGCGTGGCGGCGCTGCCGGGCTGGAGTGCCGCGGCGAGCTCCTCGCCCTGTGAGAAGATGCGCTCGCAGTAGTCGAAGGCGATGCGGCCCTCCGGGGTGAGCGTCACGCCCCTGCGGCTTCGGTGCAGCAGCTTCTTGCCGAAGGAGCGCTCCAACTGCTGGATCTGCATGCTCAGGGCCGATTGCGACAGGAACAGCCTCTGGCAGGCCTGCGAGATGCGCCCCGTCTTGCTCGCGACCCAGAAATAGTAGAGGTGGTGGTAGTTCAGAGGCAGCAAGGGATACCCTGCCCGACAGAGCATCGAATCATCTATTTAATAGCGCCTTTCCATCAATTATATCTATTTTACAGATAATAAATGATTAATATAGACTGGTTACCCTTGTGGTACGATGACCGGCAAGATATCGGGGGTCTGTCTGGTAGTCTTCCTCGTCCTCCGCGCCGCCCCAGCGGGAGCGCAGTTCGTGTGCGTTTCGGCCGAGCAGGCCAACATCCGGGAGGGCACCGACCCGGAATACCCGGCGGCCTGGATCGCATACCGGCACACTCCCTTAAAGCTCCTGGGCTGGACCGGGCGCTGGGCCAAGGTGAAGGACTTCGAGGGAGACGTCGGCTGGGCCCACGAATCCGTGCTCTCCTTCGACCCCTGCGTGATCCTGGCCGGGAAGTACGCCAATGTGCGCGCCGGGCCGGGGCTGGAAAACGAGGTCCTCTGGGTGGTGGAACGGGGCTACCCCCTCAAGGTCCTGAACCGGCTGGACGATTGGCTCCAGGTGACGGACAACGATGAAGTGGAGGGGTGGATCTATGTCAATCTGGTCTGGGGGAACACCAATCCATGGGAGCCCAATGTATCATGATCCAAGGCCCGGCCTCAGGCGCGCCGCGCTGGCGGTCCTCGCCGTCGCCATGACCTGCGCCTGCGCTGGACG
>JAQUNT010000395.1 GCA_028717525.1 Elusimicrobiota bacterium | reverse complement strand
CGGCGTGGCCCAGTCCACCCCCTACATCGGGCAGCCCGCCTACAAGCAGATGGGCTCGCGCGCCGGCTACACTCTGCTCACCGGGATCTTCATCGGCCTGGGCGGAGTCTTCGGCTACATCGGCTACATCGTGGAGCTCATCCCGCGCGCGGTGCTGGCGCCCATCCTCATCTTCGTGGCCCTGGACATCATGTGCCAGGCCTTCCACGCCTGCCCGGTCGCGCACGCGCCGGCCGTGGCCTTCGCCTACTTCCCCACCGTGGCGCGCGTGCTGCAGATCAAGCTCTCCACGCCCGACTTCGTGCCCATGGAGAACTTCAACAAGATGATGGCCGCGCCCGGCAAATCATTGCCGGAGCTCCTGGTGACCGTGGCCCTGGGCAACGGCTTCATCCTGACTGCCATGCTCTGGGGCGCCTTCATGGCCAAGCTCATAGACCGCAAGCTCAAGACCTCCGCCGTCTACCTCTTCATCCTGGCCGCTTTGAGCTTCGTGGGCATCATCCACTCCGCCTCGCCCGACGGCAACATGTACCTGCCCTGGAACCTCACCGGCCTGGCGGCGCAGATCCCCTACCAGTTCGCCTTGGCCTACGTGGTCCTGGCGCTCATGCTCTTCGGCCTGTCATTCACCAAGGAGAGCCGCGAGCCCGTGCCCGAGAAGATCGCCCACGGACTGGAATGAGGGGCCTCTTC
The DNA here is from genome assembly GCA_028717525.1 of Elusimicrobiota bacterium. GTDB lineage: Bacteria > Elusimicrobiota > Elusimicrobia > UBA1565 > UBA9628 > UBA9628. Next base: position 2,848 of record JAQUNT010000395.1, on the reverse strand, counting down.
AGCCCCATGATTGGCTATACTATGCGCCCCCCGTCCGGGGCATCGGAGGCTTCATGAACCGTCTCATCGGCTTCGTCGGCATCGTCGTCCTGCTGGGCTTGGCCTGGCTCATGTCGAACAACAAGCGGCGCATCAACCTGCGCACCGTGGGAGTGGGCCTGGGCATGCAGTTCGCCTTGGGGCTGGTCCTGCTCAAGTGGGACGCCGGCAACCGGGCCCTGCAGTGGTTCGCGGCCAAGGTCACGGCATTCCTCTTCCTGGCCGACAACGGGACCAAGTTCCTCTTCGCCAACCTCGCCGATCCAACCTACATCGACAAGTTCGGCTTCCAGTTCGCCTTCCGGGTCCTGCCCATCATCATCTTCTTCGCCTCCTTCATGGGCATCCTCTACTACCTGGGCGTGATGCAGAAGATCGTCGAGGTCTTCGCCGTGGTGATGAGCCGGCTCATGAAGACCTCGGGCTCCGAGTCCCTCTCCTGCTCGGCCAACGTCTTCCTGGGGCAGACCGAGGCGCCCCTGCTGGTGCGGCCCTTCCTTAAGCACTGCACCTACTCCGAGCTCAACGCCATCATGGTGGGCGGCTTCGGCACCATCGCCGGCTCGGTCATGGCCGGCTACATCGGCATGGGCGTGCCCGCCGAGCACATCATGGTGGCCTCGGTCATGGCCGCCCCGGCCAGCCTCATGATCGCCAAGATCCTGGTGCCCGAGACGGCGCACTCCGAGACCATGGGCGACACCAAGCTGCCTAGGCTCGAGGTGGGCACCAACCTCCTCGACGCCGCCTCGCGGGGCGTGACCGACGGCCTGCACCTGGCCTTGAACGTGGCGGCCATGCTCATCGCATTCATCACCCTCATCGCTCTGGCGGACAAGATCCTGCTCGTGTGCGACCGGTTCATCGACGGCAAGATCCTGGGCGGCGCCGTGCTGGCCGGCGGCGAGTACAACGGCATCTGGCCCGGCAGCCTGCGCACCTTCTTCGGGAGCCTGCTCTCGCCCTTGGCCCTGCTCATGGGCATCCCCCGCCAGGACCTCTTCGAGGTGGGCAACCTCCTGGGTATGAAGCTGGCCATCAACGAGTTCGTGGCCTACGCGCGGCTCGCGGAGCATATCAAGGCCGGGACCTTGTCGCCCAAATCCGTCATGATGGCGACCTACTTCCTCCGCGGCTTCGCCAACTTCTCATCCATCGGCATCCAGATCGGGGGGATCAGCGCTTTGGAGCCTTCCCGCCGCGCGGACTTGGCCAAGCTCGGATTCAAGGCCATGCTGGGCGGTGCCATCGTGTCGTGCCTGACCGCCTCGATCGCCGGAATCCTGATAGGGTAAGGCCCCCGGTCTTTCGGCCTAACGCGTAAGCGGCCTTTCGGCCCATGGCGGGCCGGGGGGCGCCCACTACAATAGGTGTATAATATCTTCGAGGTACCGAATATGAAAACGGCTGCCGGCCGCTTCCTGCTCATTTTCTGCCTGTCCTCCCAGACTCTCTGGGCCGGCGGCCCTGTCGGCGTCGAGGCTCAGAAGCCCGGCTCCACCAACCCCAACACGGGCCTGACCGGCGGTACGCCCACCGGCGGAGGCAACTCCAGCCTCGGTTCGGGCAGCCTCTCCACCCAGCAGGCGCCCGCCGGCACGCTGGGAACGCTCGGCGGCATGACGCCCGCGCCCCAGGTCGAAGTCAACAAGACGGGGGCCCCGGTCCCCATGGCGACGAACCTCAACGCGGCTCCGCAAGGCCTGAGCCGGACTCCCGCTCCCCAGACCGTGGCCCCCGCGCCGCAAGGCCGGGTCGAGAACACGGGCTCCCCCGTGTCTTTGCCGCGCCAGGCCGCGCCCTCCCAGCAGGAAGGCGAGAACGCGGCGCCTTCCGCCAACAGCACCCTGCAGTCCGGGGTCATGTCCATCAAGCAAGGCGCCGCCGACGAAGCCGCGGGCATGGGCGAGATGGCCGTGCAGCAAGCCCTCGACCGGATCTTCGACGCTTCGCGCGCCGCCGCGCCGCAGAGCCTGGGGCCCGCCGGGATCGCCGGCTCCCAGGCCCCGGTCGCGGACCAGATCAAGAAGACGGTGGCTCTGGCCAACACCTCCGGGCCCCGCAACGCTCCCGACCTCTACCTCTCCGCCATCAAGACCGCGGAGGATTCCTTCCCGACCCAGGTCGCGGGCGAAGTCAAGCTGGCGGTGGCCGACTATGCGGCCCGCAAGGCCGCGACCGCCCTGCCGGAGCTGGCCAACCAGGCCTACGCGTCCGCGGCCGGCGGCGCGGTCAAGGAAGTGAAGAAGGCCTTCGCCTCTTTGGACAAATGGGAGAAGCTCCTGGGCCGGCCCGGCCAGCCCTTGGTCGCCAATCGCGACCGGTTGGATGCCGACGTGGCGCGGGTCCTCGACGAAGGGACCAGGGCCGCGGCCCAGGGCCGCAGCTTCCCCGCGCCCCGCATCTGGTTCGCCCGGTCGGGCGCACTCTCCTTCAACGCGGTGCTGCCCACGGCCTCGGTGGCCGCGCTCCCGGCGGAGCTGGCCGAATCTCTGGCCCTCAAGGACGCCTTGGCCCCGGCGCTGCTGCCCGCGCAGACCCTCATGGCCTTCCAGGCCCGGCCGTCCTTGGCCAACGGCTTCCAGATCGTCTATCGGGCGCATCGCGGCGCAGGCCGCACCACCGTGGGCAGCGCTTATGCCGCGGCTTCCTACGGACTCAAGGCCTTTCTGGCGCGGCTCTAGCACGCGATCCGGGACTTCGCCCTGCGCTTGGCGGGCCGAGCGCCGGCCTCGGCCATCGGCCGGGGCTTCTCCGTCGCACCGTCGGACGCGCTGGCCAAGGCCCGCGGGGATACCGTGTCGCTCTC
>JAQUNT010000394.1 GCA_028717525.1 Elusimicrobiota bacterium | reverse complement strand
CTATGACAACTCCCGGACCCGGAGCGAGGCCGTGGCCACCCGCCGGGCGGCCTTGCCCGTCGTCTCCCCGGTCCAGGGGGCTCCCGTGCCCAAGGACGACCGGGCCCTGCTCGACGACCTCGCCTATCGCTCCTTCGTCTATTTCGCGGAAGAATCCGACCCCCGCACCGGGCTCGTGCTCGACCGGGCCAAGGCCGACGGCTCCACCGACCCCAGGAGCGGCGTGGCCAGCGTCGCGGCCACGGGCTTCGGCCTCAGCGCCCTCTGTGTCGCGGCCGACCGCGGCTGGGTGGAGCGGCGGACCCTCGTGGAGCATGCGCGCAAGACCCTGCGCTTCCTGGCCGACGGGGTCCAGCAGGAGCGCGGCTGGTTCTACCATTTCGTCAACGCCTCGGACGGCAAGCGCGCTTGGGGCAGCGAGGCCTCCACCATCGATACCGCCCTGGCCCTGGCCGGAGTGCTCACGGTCAAGGGCTGCCTGGGCTCGGACCCCGAGGTCTCCAGCCTGGCCAGCCGCATCTACGAGCGCGTGGACTTCGCCTGGATGTACGACGAAGATACGGGCTTCATCCGGCACGGCTATACCCCGGAGAAGGGGTTCCTGCCCTACGAATGGTCGGACTACTCCGAGAACGCCATGCTTTCGCTGCTGGCCCTGGGCTCGCCCTCCCACCCGCTGCCGCGCCGGGTCTGGGACGCCCTGGCCCGCCCCAGGGTCGACTACGCCAGCCACAGCTACGTGGCCGCGGCTCCGCCGCTCTTCACCCACCAGTTCTCGCAGGCCTGGTTCGACTTCCGCGGCCTTCAGGACGCCGCCGGCATCGATTACCACCAGAACTCCGTGGAGGCCACCTTGGCCCACCGCGCCTTCTGCGCCGACCTGGCCCAGGAGTTCCCTTCCTACTCGGGGGAGGTCTGGGGGATCTCCGCCTCGGACCGGGCCGGCGGCTACACGGCTTGGGGGGGGCCGCCGCGCACCCCGGACATCGACGGGACCGTGGTGCCCTACGCGGCCGCGGGCTCCTTGATGTTCACGCCCGAGCTTTCCGCGAAAGCGGTGCGCGCCATCCGCGAGAAACACCCGCAGTCCTACGGCCGCTACGGCTTCGTGGACGCCTTCAACCCCCAGACCGGCTGGACCGACCCCGATTCTCTGGGCATCGACGTGGGCATCTCGCTGCTGAGCGCGGAGAACGCCCGCGCCGGCACGGTCTGGAAGTACTTCATGTCCAACCCGGAGGCGCAGGAGGCCCTGCGCCGCGCCGGGTTCCGCAAGCCCGGCTAGAGCCTGTGACTCTGGAACAGAGCCTCCTGGCCCGGCTGGATTCGCATCGCGGCAGGACGCTGGTCGCGGATGGTTCCGGGGAATACACCGGCGCGGAGATCCTCGCATCCGCCGCCTGTCTCGCCCGGAAGATCTCCGCTTCGGCCCGGCAGGGGCGGGTCGCCCTGCTGGCGAATCCCGGCATCGACTGCGCCGCCGGGCTCTTCGCGGTCTGGCTGCGCGGAGCCATGTGCGTGCCGCTCTGCCCGGAGCATCCCGCCGCGGAGTTGGAGCATGTCCTCCGCGACAGCGGGGCTTGCGCGGTCCTGTGCTCGCGCGCGCTCTCCCCGCGGCTGCCGCCGACCAGGCCGCCGGTCATAGAGATCGGTCCCCGGCCGACCGGCGGCGGGCTGGGCGTCGGCGGGCCGGCGCCGCTCCCTTCCCAGAGCGCCTTGATGCTCTACACCAGCGGGACCACGGGAAAGCCCAAGGGCGTGGTGCATACGCATGGCTCGCTCAGCGCGCAGGTCCGGTCCTTGGTCGAGGCCTGGGAATGGAAGGACGACGACCGCATCCTGCATTTCCTGCCCCTGCACCATATCCACGGCATCGTGAACAAGTTCCTCTGCCCCTTGTGGGCGGGGGCGCATTGCGAGATGCTTCCGGGATTCGAGGCGCAGACGGTATGGCGGAGGATCGCGGCCGGGGGGCTGACGGTCTTCATGGCCGTGCCCACGGTGTACGCCAAGCTCATCCGTGCCTGGGAACAAGCCGATCCCGGCGCCCAAGCGCGCTGGTCCGCCGCCTGCGGCCGGATGCGGGTCATGGTCTCGGGCTCGGCGGCCCTGCCCGTGAGCCTCTTGGACCGCTGGCGGGCGATCAGCGGGCACGTCCTGCTGGAGCGCTACGGGATGACCGAGATCGGCATGGCCATTTCCAACCCGCTGCACGGGGAGCGCCGGCCGGGCTGCGTGGGTCGGCCGCTGCCCGGCGTGCAGGTGCGCCTGGCCGGCGCTCCGGGCGAGGCGGAGGGGGAACTGCAGGTCAGGGCCGCCACGCTCTTCAAGGAGTACTGGGGCCGGCCGGAGGAGACGTGCAAGAGCTTCACGGAAGACGGCTGGTTCAAGACCGGCGACTGGGCTGCCTGCGCGGACGGGACCTACCGCATCCTGGGCCGGATCTCGACGGACATCATCAAGTGCGGCGGCTACAAGATCTCCGCCCTGGAGATCGAGTCCGTCCTGCTCCAGCACCCGTCCATCGCAGAATGCGGCGTCGTGGGGGTCCCCGACGAGACCTGGGGAGAGCGAGTCGCCGCGGCCCTGGTGCTGAAAGGACGGGAGCCGCTGACCCTGGAGGATCTGCGCGCCTGGGCCAAGGACCGGCTGGCGGCGTACAAGCTCCCGACGCGCCTCAAGATCGTCGCTCGGCTGCCCGGGAACGCGATGGGCAAGGCGCTCAAGGGCGAGGTGCGCAGGCTCTTCGCCTGAAGCTCATGGTCATTTGTGCTAGAATCCGGACGGCCATGGGACGCAGCCTGTCCGCCCGACTGAAGTCCGTCCGCGCCCAGCTCTACCGGGAGCGCCTGGAGAACCGGCGGCGCAACGAGCTCTTCTCCTCGGCTATCCGGACCAACGACCTGCGCGAGGTCGGAGCCCAGCTCTACCGGTACTTCTTCGAGTACTTCGATGTCAACCGCGGGGACATCACCATCCTCACGGACTACGATGAGCGCGAGTTCTACGATCGGGTGGGCTGGATGCCCAGGCGCCGGCTGCCCTCCATCTCCTGGTACCGCCACCAGGCCGAGGGCCACCGCGCCTACCTCAAGGGCCTGGTCGAGGAGCAGATCTTCGTCGGCTATACCCCCGAGAACGAGAAGATCATCCGCGAGTCGCTCTTCCTCGAGGCCAGCATGCTGGAATGCATGATCACCAAGCGGCCGCGCATCGTGAACAACGTGGTGCGCGAGCTCTCCATGGAGGAGATCGCCCAGGCCCGCCACCAGGAGACCAGCTCCTGGATGAACTGGGTGGTGCTCAACCCGGACAACTCCAAGGTCCTGGCCAAGATGCACATGTCCTTCTCCAAGCCGCGCCAGCCGGCCCTGAAGAAGCTCACCGAGCGTCTGCTGCCCTTCGCGGACCTGCTGCGCTACCGCATCCTGCATACCCGCGATTTCCGGCGGGCCAAGTACCTCTCCGAGCGCGACGCGCTGACCGGCTTCTTCCTGCGCCCCATCCTGGCCAAGCGCTGGGAGCATTCCCTGGAGGGCGCCGC
>JAQUNT010000393.1 GCA_028717525.1 Elusimicrobiota bacterium | reverse complement strand
CGCCACCCACGATATCGCGGCCGACGGATTCTACATGCTGGCCTTGGACGACAAGGACCAGGCCTTCTTCAGCGGCATCCGCTCCACCTTCTACCGCCTGGCCATGATCTTCGGCTCGGGCTTCCTGGTCTACGCCGCGGGCCTGCTGGAGACCTCCACGGGCGACGTGCCCCTGAGCTGGACGCTGGTCATGGCCGTGCCCGCCGCGCTCTTCGTCCTGTTCGTGCTCTACCACCGGTGGGCCCTGCCCCGGCCGGCCCGCGACGGCGCGCGCGGCGACGCGGGGCCCGGGCCGGGCTTCTGGGAGATCATCACCGACTATTTCCGACAGGACAAGATCGCCGCGACCTTGGCCTTCATCCTGCTCTACCGGCTGGCCGAGGCCATGCTGGTCAAGCTCGCCGCGCCCTTCCTGCTCGACCCCCGCTCGGCCGGCGGCCTGGGCCTTTCCACTTCCCAGGTGGGTGTGGTCTACGGCACCGTGGGCGTGGGCGGTCTCGTGGTCGGCGGCATCCTGGGCGGCTGGCTCATCTCGCGCTACGGCTTCAAGCGCTGCCTCTGGCCCATGGTCCTGGCCCTGCACCTGCCCGACCTCTTCTTCCTGTGGATGGCCTACGCCCAGCCGCCCGCGGCCCTGGCCGGGATCCTGATCTTCGCGGAGCAGTTCGGCTACGGCGTGGGCTTCTCGGCCTTCACCGTGTACCTGCTCATGCGCGCCGGGGAGAGCCCCTACCCCACCTCGAACTACGCCATCTCCACCGGGATCATGGCCCTGGGCATGATGCTGCCGGGGTTCTTCAGCGGCTACATCCAGCAGGCCCTGGGCTACAAGCACTTCTACCTGATCGTCTGCCTGGCCACCATCCCCGGCTTCCTGGTGATCCCCTTCATCCCCAAGGAGAGCCGGCCCCGGGAGGCCGCCCATGCCTGAGGCGGCCCCCGCGCCCGACCCGAAGAAGCTCAAGCAGGCGGCCATCATGGCGGCCGAGATCCTGGGCCTGCAGCTGGAGGCCCTGCGCCAGGAATTCCACGCCGGCCGCTGGGCCGCATTCGAGTCGGCCAAGGGCTTCCTGGAAGGACCCTACTCGTCCTGGGCCGCTCGCGCCGGCCATATGGCGCGCGAAGCGCCGGAGGACGACGCCTCCGAGCTGACCAACCGCCTGCGCTCGGCCTTCCTCGACCTGGAGCGGACCTGCCGGGCCTTCATGCGCCTTCTGCAGGAGGAGAAGCGCAGCCGCCGCGACGAGGTCTGCGCCGGGGAGGCCTTGGTCTCCACGGACTCCCACGAGGAGAACCTCGGCGACCTGCTGGGCATCCTGCGCTCCGTGGCCGCGGCCCTCTCCGACTCCGGTCTGCGCCAGCTCCTCGAGCTGGCCGACGCGCCGGAGCCGGGCGAGGGCGCGCGCGGCGCGCATCCGGCGGTGCGCCTGGCCTCCCTGCTCATGCTCGACGCGGACCGCCGCGGGGCCGGCGGCATCGTGGTCCAGCCGGGCTCCTGGGTGAGCCTGGTGCAGTACCGCCTGGGCGGGACCTTGGTCCCGATCCTGGAGCTCTCCTTGCCCTATCACCGCGCCCTGGCCGCGCGCTTCAAGGCCATGGCCGGCATGGACCTCGGCTCCAGACGCCGGCCTCAGGCCGGCCGGGCCGAAGCCGGGGCGGAGCCGGAAGCGCAGACCCCGCGGGCCATCATCCGGGTCCTGCCCACCATCCACGGCGAGCGGGTGGACGTCTACCTGGAGGGGCCCCCCAAGCCCCTCCTGCACCCGCGTGAGCTGGGCCTGCCGCAGAAGGACCTGGAACGTTACGAGGAGCTGCTCTCCCGCCGGGGCGGGCTGGTCCTGCACGCCGGTCTCTCCGGCACCGGGAAGACCGCGGCCATGCTCGCCGCGGCCGCGGCCTTGGCTGGCCGGGGCCGCGACGCCTTCGCCCTGCTGTCCCACCTTCATCACGAGGCGCCCGGGGTCTCCGTGTCCGCGGCGCCGCCGGGCTCCAAGGAGCGCGCCGAGCTCCTCAAGGCGATGCTGGAGCGTAAGCCGGACGTGCTGGTCATCGCGGAGGCGGCGGACCCGGAGACCGTGGCCGCGGCCCTGCAGGCCGCCTCGCGCGGGTCCTTGGTCCTGGCCTCCTTGCCCTGCGACAGCGCCTTGGCCGGCCTGCGCCGGCTCTTCGACATGGAGCTGGCCCCGGATTTGGTTCGCCAGGCCCTTCTGGGCGTTCTGGCGCTGCGCCTGCCCAGGCGGCTCTGCGCCTGCCATCGCGCGGACGCGGCCAAGCCCGAGGAAGCGGTCCTGCTCGGCGGAGAGCCGGCCGGACTGTCTTTGGGCCGGCCCGTGGGCTGTCCGGCCTGCCTGCACACGGGCTTCCGCGGCACGGCCCCGGTCTTCGAGCTCCTGACCGCGGGCCAGAACCTCAAGCCGCTGCTCAAGCCCGGCGTGTCGGACGAGGAATGGTCCGCGGCCGCCCAAGCCGACGGAATGGCGCCCTTCCGGGAGAACCTAGCCCGCCTGGTGCGCGAGGGACTGACCTCCGCGGCCGAGGCCCGGCGCTGGGGTCTGGCCGCCTAGCTTGCATACAGGCACCCAATAGACTTAGAATCCCCCTGCCATGGACGAGGAACAGCGGCGCGCGGAGCTCGTGGAGTTCATCCGCGACAACACCAGCACCGTGCCCTGGCCCCAGGTGGAGCAGGTCCTGCGCGAGCGCGGCTTCACCTCCAAGGAGATCGCCGCGGCTCTCGACGAGGTCTTCCCGGGCCAGAAGGGCCGCCGGGACAAGCCGGGCGGGCTGTGGGCCGGGATGGTCGGAGCCGTGATCGGCATCATCGTCTGGTGCATCTTCGCCATCCTCTACCGCCTCACACGCTGAGCGCGGCGGGCCGGAAGTCCCCCCTCCGAGCGGACCCATAGGCCCAGGCGGCCTCCCGGCGGCGCGGCTACACTATCCGGCATGAAGCGCCGGCTCCTCTGGCTCTGCGCCCTGCTGCTGGCCGCGGCCCCGCCCGCGGGCCAGGCCGCGCTGCTGCGCGTCCAGGCCGTCACCCAGGGCGCCCCCGCCACGCCGGTGCCGGTCATCGGCTCGCGCCTGCAGCCGCTCAACGTCCTCTCCAATCCGACGCTGGCCGCTCCGTCCTTGCTCTCCATCTGGTCGGCCATGCCCTTCGCCCCGGCGCCCAGCATCCAGGCCCAGGTCCCGACCGTGGCGCAGACCGCCCAGGTCGCGGTCCAGGCAGCCCCGGCCCAGGCCGGGCTGGCCGCTACCGTGCAGACGATTTCCGAAGTCCGGGCTCAGCCCGAGGCCCCGGCCGAGTCCATGGCCGTCCAGCTCGCCAAGACCTTCGACGGGGCCAAGCCCTCCGTTTCGGGCGAGGTCTCCGTGCCCGAGGCTCCGGCGGCCGTCCCGGCCGAGGCCCGGCCCCTGCGCTTGATCATCACCGGCCCCCCGGGCTCGGGCAAGGGCACCTACTCGGCCAAGATCGCCGCGGAGTACGGCGTGATGCACATCTCCGTGGGCGAGCTCCTGCGCGCCTACGCCAAGACCCACCCGAAGGTC
>JAQUNT010000392.1 GCA_028717525.1 Elusimicrobiota bacterium | reverse complement strand
AGGAAGCTGCGGAAGCGCAGCTGCGCCGCCGCGTCGCGGACCTCGGGAGGGGCCTGGCCGTCCAGCATGCCGACGAGGCCGGTGAGGGGGGCCGTGGAGACCAGCCCCGAGCAGGGGATCTCCTCCACGCCGGCCAGCCGCACGGCCCGGACCTGGCGGCCCTCCAGGCGCAGGCCCGCGGCCCGGGCGCCCAGGCGCACCTCCCCGCCGGCGAGGCGGATCTTCTCCGCGAGGGCCTGGTACATCATCCCCGGCCCGAGGCTGGGATAGCGGAACTCGTCGATCAAGGTCTTGATCCGGCCCTTGTGCAGCCGGGGGAGGAAGGCGTTGAGCAGGGCGGTGAAGAGGGAGAGCCTCTGGATCCTCTGCGCCGCCCATTCGGAGGAGATCTCGCGGCAGGAGATGCCCCAGACCTTCTCGGTATAGGTCTTGAAGAACACGTTGAACAAGAAGCGGCCGAAGTTGTTGGAGACCCAGGCTTCGAAATCCAGCTCCGGCTCGATGGGATGCACCTTGGCGCCCATGTAGCTGATCAGGGCGGTCAAGGTGTCGCGCAGCCCGAGGTTGAGGAAGGCGTTGAGGGGCTTGATCGGATAGTTGAAGAATCTGTGCCGATAGTGGATCCGCGAGAGTCGCCTGACGCTCGGGAAGGATTCCGGAGGGAGAGTCTCCTCCCAGAGCCGCTGCACCTGGGGGAAGCGCGTGAAGAAGCGGTGGCCCCCCAGGTCGAAATAGATGTCCTTATGGCGGACGGTGCGGCTGATGCCCCCGGGCGCGTCGCCCTGGTCCAGGACGAGCACCGGGCGCCCGCCGCGGGCCAGCTCCAGGCCGGCGGCCAGACCGGCCGGCCCGGCGCCGATGACCACGATGGGGTCCATGGTCCGGTTATTATATCATCTGCCGGGTCCAGCCTCCGGAATTCAGCTCCCGGGAGGAATCATGGTATCATCTAGGCTATGACCACCAAGCTCACCGTCTGGCAGCAGATCCGCGGGCTCCGGCCCAATTTCTGGTTCGCCAACTGGATGGAGGCCAACGAGCGGCTGGCCTTCTTCGGGGCGCGCGCCATCCTGCCGCTCTACATGGTCTACTCCGTGGCCCAGGGCGGCATGGGGCTGTCCTACTCGGAGAAAGGCACCATCTTCTCCATCTGGGCTCTGGTGCAGTGCCTGGTGCCCATGATATCGGGGGGCTTCACCGACCAGTACGGCTACAAGAAGAGCCTCTACGTGGCCTACTCCATCAACATCCTGGGCTACCTTTCCTTCGCCTTCGCCCACGGCTTCTGGGGCGCGCTGGGCTCCGCCTGCCTCATCGGCCTGGGCACGGCCATCTTCAAGCCGCCGGTGCAGGGCACCATCGCCAAGGCCTCCACCGAGGACAACAGTTCCATCGCCTGGGGCATCTTCTATTGGATGGTCAACGTGGGCGGCTTCCTGGCGCCCATGCTCGCGGCCAACCTGCGGGGCGAGACCAACTTCAAGCTGGTCTTCCTCTGCGCCGCGGGAGTGACCGCCTTCAATTTCGTCCCCGCGATCGTCTTCTACAAGGAGCCGGAGAAGTCCCCGGACGCCAAGCCCAAGACCGTGGGCCAGACCTTCCTGGACACCCTCACCACCCTCAAGGACAAGAACTTCCTCGTCTTCCTGGGCATCTTCAGCGGATTCTGGTTCATGTTCATGCAGCTCTGGGACCTGCTGCCCAACTTCATCGACGAGTGGGTGGTCTCCCGCGACGTGGCGCCGTTCTTCGCCTGGGTGAGTTCGGGCAGCGTCCTGGCCAACGGCTACGTCAAGCCCGAGGTCCTCATCAACATCGACTCCGCCGCCATCATCGCTTTGATGCTGCCCATCTCCTGGCTGACGGGCAAGCTGCATCCCATGGCGGCTTTGATCGGAGGCATGGTGGTCTCGGTCGCGGCCTTCGTGGGCGCCGGCGCCACCGCGACGGGCTGGGTCGTGGCCCTGGCCATCTTCGTCTTCGCCGTGGGCGAGATGATGTGCAGCCCGAAGTTCTCCGAGTACATCGGCCTCACCGCGCCCCCGGACAAGAAGGCGCTCTACATGGGCTACTCCAACATCCCCTTCGCGGTGGGCTGGGGGCTGGGGAACCTCATCTCCGGTTATCTCTACGAGGGCTTGGGCAGCAAGATCAACTTCGCCCGGCAGTACCTGGTGCAGACCGCGGGCTTGGCCGCCGAGCAGGTCAAGCTCATGCCCTCGGAGAAGGTCATGGAGACCATGGCCGCCACCCTCAACGGCGGCCAGGGCGGCACCGTGGAGGAAGCCACCCGCCTGCTCTGGGAGGCGCATCACCCCTGGCTGGTCTGGGTCATCCTGGGCGCCGTGGGCTTGACCGCGACCGTGGCCATGATGGGCTACTACGTCAAGACCAAGGACCGCGGCATCTCATCGGCCGCACTCAGCGCGCAGCCGGCGCCATAGGCCGAGGCCCGCGTCGTCGCCGGCCGGGGCCGGCTGCTCCAGGGCCTGCGCGCAGAGCCGCCGGGCCTCCGGGCGCCTTCCGGATGAAGCCAGGAATGTGACCAGGCTCAGGTAGGGCGGCAGGTAGCCGGGATCGAGGGCGATGGCCGCGGCCCAGTCCTCGGCGGCCAGCTCCTTCTCTCCCCGCAGCATCCGGGCGACCCCCCGGTCGCTGAGCCGGCGGGCCTGGCCGAGCCCCCGCGCCAGCCGCAGCCTGCGCTGCAGCTCGGCGCCGTGCCGGGCCTGGCCGGCGTCGAGCCCCAAAGACTGCGCGCGGCCGAGCAGGCGCCCCGCCTCGGCGGCGCGGCCCGAGGCCAGGGCGCGGTCCGCGTCCTCCAGGAGCCGGGAGGCCTGCCGCGCCCGGCGGCGCTCCCGGAAGGGCTTCGGGGCCGCTGCCCCCGGATGCAGGGCTTGGGCGCGGTCCAGGGCATCGTCAGCCGCCTCGCGGCGGCCGAAGCCTTCGGCCGTTGTCGCCTCCCGGACCCACAGCTGCGCCAGCCGGGCCGGGTCCGAGGGCTCCTCGGCCAGGAGCCCGCGCAGGCGCCGCTCCAGGGCCGCGCGGCCGGGCGCGGGCCAGCCGGACAGCCAGGAGCCGAAGGCCATGTCCTCGTAGCGCCGCGTGGCCGCGCGCAGGAACGCCCCGTCCGGAGGCCGCTCGACGCGCGCCGCCAAGTCCCGCATCAAAGCCAAGGCCCGGCCCGCCTCCTGCGGCGCCTGGTCGCGCAGGGCGCAGAGGGCGCGCAGGGCCAGGGCCGGCGCCGCGGCCATCGAGTCGAGCCGCTCCGGGTAGAGCAGCCGGGTCCAGGCCTCCGCCCCGCGGCCCCCCGCGACGAGGCGCGCGGCCGCGCAGCGCCCGACCAGCTCGGCTCGCCGCGGGTCGCGCGCCAGTGCCTTGCCGAAATCCGCGGCCGCCTCGGCGGGGGAGCCCCGCTCCAGGCTGCGCCGGCCTCGCGCGGACCAGAGCCAGGAAACCCCGGGGCGCCCGGCCAGGCGCCGGTCCAAGGACAGGGCATCGGCCCGTGCGGGGTAGGCTGCCGCGAGCCCGGCCGAATAGAACGCGAGGGCCAGCAC
>JAQUNT010000391.1 GCA_028717525.1 Elusimicrobiota bacterium | reverse complement strand
GGCCAAGGATGCATGCCAGCATGATCAGCAGCAGCATCCGCCGGCCAAGGGCATAGGCCTCGGAGGCGGGCTGGCGCACCACCACGCCCCAGCCGGTCTGTTCGATGGGCGCGATTGCCGCCATGATGGCGACCCCGTCCTGGTTGACGAATTCCATGACGCCTTCGCGTTTGCGGAGCAGCTCCCGGACGGCTGGATTGGAGCTGAGATCTCCATGGAGCTTGGCCTGCCGCGGGCGGACGATGACGTTGCCGCGGGAGTCGACCAGGTACGCGTAGCCGGACTTGCCGATGCGGATGCCTTCTATGCCGCCCAGGCTGTGGTTCTTCAGCAGGATGACGCCCGAGAGGACGCCCACTTGAGCGCCCGCGCGCCGGATGGGCGCGTTGATGGCAAGGACCGATTCGCCGGAGCGCGACGCGAACACCTCGGAGAACCGCGCCCGCGCGCCATCGGCCGAGGGCTCCAGGAGATGCCTCCGGTCGTCCTTGGGCAGCAGGTCTTCGGTCCGGGGCTCGGTCTGGTCCGTCACAAGTGACCGGCCGGCCTGGTCCATCACGAGGATGCCGTCGAGGAGCTCGGTGACCCTGGTGGCAAGGGTCAGCGCCTCCCGCTGCCGCGAGCGGTCCATGCTCACGATGGCAGGGTCCTGCGCCAGGGCTTCCACGGACTGGCTGGCATGGCTGAGCGCTTCCTCCACCTGGGCCACGATGTTCCTGGCTATGGAGAGCTCGTCCTGCTGCCGCTGGCTCTTGAGTGCCTGGTAGCTGTAACGGATGGTGAAGTATCCGACGCAGGCCACGGCGATCGCCACTACCGAGACGATCGCCGCCAAGAGCTTGAACCGCAGCCCGGGCCGGAACCGGCAGAAGATAGTCATCCTTTCTGATCCGTTTTCGAGGTCTAATGATAGCAAAGCGCGCGGTCAACTGCCTTCTGGATGCCGCGGAGCAGGTCGCTGACCCGGCCGCTCAAAGCCATGCATCTGTGCCTCTGACCGGCCGTGGCGCCCACTTCCATTGCTTATGCACATTATCCTGTCCCGCCATTCTGAGACACCGTCACGCTGTTTGATCTGTTGACGTTCTGACTTCCCAGCCAATAACTGTCGCTGCAATTGGAGGGAGGAATGGCTTCAAAGAAGAGAAGGCGAAGGCCGTATCCCGTAGCTGAGAAGTCAGAAGTCATCAAGGCCCGCCAAGCAGCCAATTTGCTATGATACCTCTCAGCCTCGGCTCTTTGATGACGCTGGCAATGCTAGGGTGCGTCCGCCCTGCGCTGCCGGGGTGACGGCAGCTTGGGACTGGCATGTGCTCGGGGGGATGCGGAGTGGACACTTTTTGGACACTTCGGCCCTTTACGGGGATTCCCGGCGGGATGGCCGCGACGGGAAGGCCAACAAATAATCCTGATGATTGCAGCGTGATTGAAGCACTAGGAATTCAACGGTGCGATAGCCAAGTGGTCCAAGGCGACGGTCTGCAAAACCGTTATTCGCGGGTTCAAATCCCGCTCGCACCTCCACTTTTCAGGCCGCCGCAGCGCCCCTGAGCAGGTAGGCTCCGAAGGCCAGCAAGGCCAGCACGATGACCCAGCCCCAGGCGCGGCGCGCTTTTTCCAGAACCGGCTCCTGAGGCGCAGCCAGGCCCGGTTCAGCCTCCCAGGAGCCGGCGCCGCCGCGGCGCAGGCCGGCCGCGGCCTTGGCCGCGGCCAGCAGCGAGCCGCCCAGCAGGAAGCCGGCTCCAGCCGCGATGCGGCCGCCGCGTCCGAGCCCCGAGCGCGGCAGGAAGGCGGCCAAGGCCGAGGGGTCCTGGAACGCCTGGACGAACAGCCACAGACCGAATCCCGCGAAGAAGGCGCCTCCCAGCCGGTAGAAGAAGGCCAGGCGCCGGCGCTGCCCGGGCGCGGGCTTGCCTTCGGCGGCCATCCAGGCCAGGGCCGACTCCGCGTGCACCGCCGCGCCCAGCGCCAGGCTCACCCCCATCCAGAGGAAGACGGCGGCGCAAAAGAAGCACCACGCCCTGGTCTCGGGGTCCATGCGCTGCGGATATCATACCATGCCCGGATTTGCGATAATGTCCCGGTGAGCGCGCGCGAGAAGACCCAGGCCTTCATCGTGGGCATCGCCGGAGGCTCCGGCTCCGGCAAGACCACGTTCTCCCGCAAGGTGGTGGACGAATGCCGCAAGGCGGGCATCCCCGGGACCATCTTCTCGCTCGACAACTACTACCGCCCCCTGGAGCGCCTGAGCCTCGCCGAGCGCAAGGGCTACAACTTCGACCACCCCGACGCCATAGACTTCGGCCTGGCCTACAAGCACCTCTGCCGGCTGGCCGCGGGCGAGCGCATCGAGCAGCCCATCTACGACTTCAGGGCCTACACCCGCAAGAAGCGCACCTTGGCCTGCGAGCCGGCCCCGCTCATCGTGGTCGAGGGCCTCTACGCCCTCTACCCGGAGAAGTTCCTAAAGCTCTACCACTACCGCATCTTCGTGGCCACGGGCATCGCCACCGCGGCCCTGCGCCGCATCTCGCGCGACATCTCCGAGCGCGGCCGCGACGTGGAGGGGGCCAAGCACCAGATCCTGACCACGGTGCTGCCCATGTACGAGTCCTACGTCAAGCCCACGAAGCGCAACGCCCACTTCTCCATCGACTGGGTGGGCGAGGAGATCCCGGGGAAGGCCACCGAGGGCCTGGTGCGCATGGTCCGCGACTTCTTCCGATAGTCAGGTGCCACGGGTCAACTTTCTTAACTTAATCAGCTTCGTAAGTTGAACAAGTTGACCCGTGGCACCGGCTACTTCTGCTTCTCGGTGGCGCGCAGCTTGCCGTAGCCCCGGTAGAGGAATCCGGCCGCGAGCGTGAACGCGACGCTGATCCCGATGAGGCCGGCGCCCACGGGCAGGAAGTCGAACACGAAGCCCAGCAGGTAGGAAAGGGCCATGATGGCGCCGAGCTCCACGGTGATCAGGAAGCCCACGGCCTTGCCCGCGGACTCGTTGGGCAGGCGCGCCTGCAGATGAGAGGCCAAGCTGATGTCGTTGGCGGCCCAGGTCATGCTCATGACCCCCGCCAGGGTCAGGACCACGGGCAGGCTGAGCCCCGTGGCCACGGCCCAGACCGCCAGGATCCCCAAGGCCATGGCCCGGACCCAGCGGAAGGGTGAAGGCTTCTTGCCGTCGCGCGTGTTCATCAGGACGCGCAGGAGGAGCAGCGCCCCCAGGAGCTCCCCGAAGTTGGAGCCGGTCACGATCCAGGCGGATTTGGCCGGGTCTCCCATGACCATCTTGGTGAAGATGGGGACCACGACCTGCTCGAAGAGGCGGCGGATGACGATGGGGGCCATGATCATGAGGCCCAGCAGCCGGAGGTCCTTGTTCCCCAGGATGGCGCGCGCGCCTTCCTTGAAGTCCGCGGCCGCGCGCTGCACGGCGTTCTTGATCCCGCGGTCCTGCGCCTGGAACTCCTGCCGGACGTCCATCTTCGGGTGGAGCGTGACCCGGGAGAAGGCCCAGGCCGCCAGCAGATAGGCCGGAGGCTGGAGGAAGAGCGC
>JAQUNT010000390.1 GCA_028717525.1 Elusimicrobiota bacterium | reverse complement strand
TGGACCACGCGCTGGTCAACCTGTCCTTGGCCGAGGCCTTCGGCAGGCGGGCCGCGGTGGCGCTGGTGGACCGCGGCCTGGCCGTGCTGATGGGGCCGGGGAGCTGCCGCCTGGGCCTGAAGAAGGGGGAGCTCCTGTCCCTGCTCGCCGCCGGAGCCGGGGCCAGGCTCAGCTTGCGCGGGGTGCGCTACCCGCTCAAGCGCGCCCGGCTCGCGCCTGGAGGCCGGGGCTTGAGCAACACGGCGCGGGGCGCGGTCTGCCTGACCGTGCATTCCGGACGGGTCTGGGTTATGACTCCCGGGCCGGCCGGCTTCTGAATCCGGCTAGCGCCGCACCACTCCGGCCAGGTGGTCCAGGGCCTCGCGCAGGCCCTCGTGCACGGCCTTGACTTGGGCCGGCTTCCAAGAGCCCGGGTTCTCGCGCAGGAACGAGGTCTTGTCCACCCGGTTGTCGAAGCGCCCTACCGGGACGTGGTAGGTCTTGCCGTGCGCCTGCACCGTGACCGTGCCCGGCTTCTCCGAGTTCTTGAGCAGCCACTCCATGTCGTCCTGCCCGTAGTCGTTGAGCATGACCTCGAGGGGCACGCCGTGGTGCAGGATCGAGCCCGGGTCCTTCGGGTTGCTGCGGGCCTGGTTCTTGCGCCGCGACTCCTCCGGGGTCACCCAGATGTAGAGGATGGCCGCCTTCTCCAGCAGCTTGGGCGAGAGCCGGCCCAGCGAGTAGCGGTAGCCGAACGGCTCGGCCAGAGGCTGCGGCGAGCTCTGCGGGCCGCCCCGGGCGAACTCGATGACCAAGGTCTTGCCTGCGAGGGAGCTGGGATAGCTTTCCTGCTTCTCCTTGACCATCTTCCTGGCCTCGCCCTCCAGGGCTTCGGCCAGCTTGGCGCGGCGGGACTTGTCGAGCTGGCCCAGGCGCGCCGGGGCGCCGACCTTCACCGAGGCCTGGTCCAGGCGGTCCAGGAGATCGCAGGCCGCGGACTTCGGGCTGAGCAGCTTCTTCTGCAGAAGGTCCTCGTGGTCCTCGTTGACCAGCTCGATCAAGGTGCCCCAATCCAAGGGGTTGCGGAAGGGCCGATCCGGGGAAAGGAAGAACACGCGCTCGTGGCCCAGGCGCACCAGCTCGTCGTCGATGCGGCGCATCATGTGCACGTAGGGGAAGTCGTCGAGCTGGACGCTGGGGCCCATGTGGAAGTCCTGGCGGCGGGGCTCCGCGGGCATCAGCTCCAGGTAGCGGCGCACCTCGGATTTGCCCGAGGCGGGCAAGGCGAGCAGCAGGACGGTGTCGAGGACCTTGTTCATGATCTGACCTCCACGGGTCGCACGGCGATTTCTTGGGCTTTGGCCAGCTCGGAGACGCGCTTCTTCTCGGCCAGGGACAGGAAGCCCACGGCCACCAGGATCAAGGCCAAGGAGCCCCAGTCGGCCGGGCTCGGGAACCTGGCTCCGAAGATGAAGAAGGAGAGCAGGGTCGCGGTGGTGCCGGCCACCAAAGAGGTCAGGCGGTTGACCAGGCCGGCGAAGGTGGCGGTGCGGCCCTTGAACATGAAGATGAAGACCGAGAAGAAGGCCACCATGCCGTAGACCGCCCCCGCGCTCGTCGCGGGGAACCACTTGGGATGGACCTGGGACACCGCCGCCTGGAACTCCAGCACCGGGCGGACCTGCGCCGAGCTGGCGTAGACCCCCAAAGCGATGAGGACCATGGTCGCGGAGGCCGCGATCTGCTCGATGGAGAAGAACCACTTGTTGTCCAAGGGTTTGCCCTTGGGCCGCGTGTTCTTGTAGTAGTTCATGATGTAGATGCGGATGGAGTAAGCCCCGATGTAGGCGCAGAGCACGGTCATGGCCGCGGTGTTGCGCAGGAAGTCGAAGTCCGAGCTCTTGGCCAGGAAGACCTGCGTGGCGGCCGCGGCCACCGCGAAGACCATGGCCACGTTCTCCTCCCAGTAGACCTTCTTGTGCAGGATGCCCTGGCGGATCTGAGCCTCGTCGATCAGGCGGCAGATGACGATGACGCTGGCGCGCATGATGATCATGGCCACCATCACGGACTTGAGCAGCATGTACATGAGCGTGGTGGTGGGGATGACCACGGCCGTGCACACGCCGGAGGGGATGATGTAGAGGTACTCCGCGGGCACCCGCAGGGGCCCCAGCTGCACGAAGCGGTCGGTCTTGCCGCCGGTGCGCCACCAGCCGGCCGCGGCCACGACCAGGAGGCAGATGAGGGAGCCGCCCAAGGTGCTCCAGACCAGGAACTCCATGTCCGTCATGGCCGGGACGACCACGGCGTAGCGGCCGGTGAAGCACTTGGTCGCCACCCCGAAGATGACGTAGAAGAAGTAGTAGCCCAGGCACAGCTGGACCAGGCGTCCTGTCGAGCCCTCAGCGGTTTTCCACATAGCCTTTCACCAGCCCCGTGGGGCCCGGATGGTGGGGTAAAGTCCTCACCTCTCCCGGCAGGGAGAGTCGGTGGTAGAAGTCGCTGCCTTTGTCGTCGACCAGGATGAAGGCCGGGAAGTCCTTGACGTCGATGGCGTAGACCGCCTCCATGCCCAGCTCCGGGTACTCGATGAGCGCGACCTTCTTGACGCAGCGCTCCGCGAGCCAGGCCGCCGGCCCGCCCATGGTGCCCAGGTAGAAGCCGCCGTGGTTGCGGCAGGCCTCGGTGACCGCGGGGCTCCGGTTGCCCTTGGCGATCATGACCAAGGACCCGCCCTGGGCCTGGAAGAGGTCCACGTAGGAGTCCATGCGGCCGGCCGTGGTCGGCCCCAGAGAGCCCGAGGGCTTGCCGGGCGGGGTCTTCGCGGGACCCGCGTAGAACACGGGGTGGTCCTTGAGGTACTGCGGCAGGCCCTCGCCGCGGTCGAGCCGCTCCTTGAACTTGGCGTGGGCGATGTCGCGGGCCACGATGAGGCGGCCGGTCAGGGACAGCCGCGTGGAGACCGGGTGCTTGGCGAGCTCGGCCCGGATCTCGGCCATGGGCCGGTCGAGGTCTATGCGCACCGCCTCGGCCGGGCCCTTCTCGCGGTACTCGGCCGGGATGAGCTTCTCGGGATGGCGCTCCATCTGCTCGAGCCAGACTCCGGACTTGTCGATCCTGGCCAGGATGTTGCGGTCGGCGGAGCAGGAGACGGCCATGCCCACGGGGCAGGAGGCGCCGTGGCGGGGCAGGCGGATGACGCGCACGTCGTGGGCGAAGTGCCGGCCCCCGAACTGGGCGCCGAAGCCCAGCTTGCGCGCGGCCTCCAGGAGCTCGGCCTCCAAAGCCGGGTCGCGGAAGGCCCGGCCGTGCATGTCCCCGCTGGTGGGGAGGCCGTCATAGTAGCCGGTGGAGGCGAGCTTGACGGTCTTCAAGGCGGCCTCGGCCGAGGTCCCTCCGACCACGAAGGCGATGTGGTAGGGCGGGCAGGCCGCGGTGCCCAGGGACTTCATCTTCTCGATGAGGAACTTCTTGAGGCTGACGGGGTTGAGCAGGGCCTTGGTCTCCTGGAAGAGGAAGGTCTTGTTGGCCGAGCCGCCGCCCTTGGCGATGAAGAGGAACTTGTACTCCTGGCC
>JAQUNT010000389.1 GCA_028717525.1 Elusimicrobiota bacterium | reverse complement strand
GTGCGCCCCGGGATGAAGACCGGCTGCACGAGGACGGAATAGGCGATCCCCAAGCCCAAGACGCTGACGCCCGCCAGGCCGGCGAGCCGGGCGGCGACGCTGTCCCGGGCGCGCAGGAGACCGTACGCCGCCAAGGCGACCATGCCCAGCAGCGAGACGACGCCGCCGAGCTTCCCGCCGCGGATGGCCACGTAGCCGGGGAACGGCCCGAAGCTCATGCTCGCCAAGGCGTCGACGACGTGGCCGGCGACAGGCTTCGACTCCCATAAAGGATTGAACCACTCGAGGACGGTCCGCTGCCGGGCGAGCTGCGCGGCCAATACCGCGGCCCACGGGGAGTAGGCCAGCACGGTGGCCAGGACCATGGCGAGCCAGCCGAGGCGGGTCTTGCGGTCGCGGGCGCTCGCGCATACGGCCAGGGCGCAGCCCGCCACCAGCCACAGCGCGATCGTGTGCGTGTACAACATCAGCGTCCCGCTGACTCCCGCGACCAGCAGCGCGCGGGCGCCGCGCTTCTGCACGTAGTCCATGGCCGCATCGACGAGGACCGTGCCCAGCAGGGCGAGGAGAGCGTACATCCGCGCTTCCTGGGCGTAGTAGACATGGAGGGGAGAGAAGGCGATCAAGACCGCGGCGAGCTCGGCGCTTCCCGCCGAGAAGTGTTTGCGGACGAGGACATAGAGCGCGCCTATGCCGCCGAGAGAGAACAGGGCGGAGAGGAGCCGCAGCGCGGCCTCTCCTTCTCCCAGGACGCTGGTCCAGCCGTGCAGGATGAGATAGTAGAAGGGCGGCGTGCTCTCCCGGGAGAGCTCCCGGATCAATCCGGTCCAGCCGCAGTGCGCCAGGTGCGCGCTGTAGGCTTCGTCCAGCCACAAGCCCCTGACGCCCAGGCCGTGGAACCGCGCCCAGGCGGCGAGCGCCAGGACGGACAGGAACAGGAGATGCCGCCGCAGCCGCATCCCCTAATCCGCCAGGCGGTAGATGCGCAAGGACGGCCCGGCCAGCTCTCCCGGGACCGGGTCGAACGAGGCCTCCAGCCTGGACTGGGCGGAGAGCTCGGCGAAGAACGCGGTCAGCTCGGCAGAACGCCCGGGCCCAGCCCCGAAGCTGGAGGTCACGACCCAACCGGCCTTGACGGCGCGGGCCGCGGAAAGCCCCGGGCGCAGGTCGACCATGGGCGCGTCGGCCTGCGAGAGCTCGACTTGCTTGGGGTGGAAGGTCCCCAGGTCCCGCGCCGAGCGCAGGATGCGGTAGATCCGGTAGCCCCCTCCGGGATGGGTCCGCGCCATGCCCGCGAAGAGGCGGGCCCGCGGGGAGCCGGAGGCCTCGCACCGGCGGGCGAGCTCCTCGAGCTCCTCGCGCGTCATGGCCAGGTCGGGGGAGGCGTTGGCCTGGTCGAGGATCAGAGTCGCGCCCTGCGGCACGTGCTCCAGGACCCAGGACCGCGAGAGCTGGCGGGTGTCGGGCAGGCGCATGTCGCGGTCCTGCAGCGCGCACTCGGCCAAGCCGGGGCCCAGGGCCAGCGCGGCCGCGAGGATGCCGGTCCAGGGAGCGCGCCAGCGCGCGCACAGGGCCAGGCCTTCCGAGGCCAGCAGGGCCCCGCCCGGCAAGGCGGCCAGGAGATAGCGGGGCCAGCCCCCGTCCGGATTGCTGCTGAGCAGCAGGAAATAAGCCAGCACGGGCAGCCCCAGCAAAGCGGCGCGCCTGGGCCGGGCCCGCAGCAGGACCGCCAGACCCAGCAGGACCGCGGCGCCGGCCGCCGACCAGGCCCCGGCGAAGCCCGCCAGGTTGGAGCCGACCTGCCGCGCCACGGTCCAGCGGCTCCACTCCCCCATCGCGGCGAGCGCCTCCGGGCTGCGCATGCTCGCCCAGAACCAGAAGTTTCTCCAATCGAGCAGGATGTAGGGCGAGGCCGCGAAGAACGCGGCCCCGGCGCAGAGGACCCCCTCGCCCAGCCAGCGCGCGGGCCCTCGGCGCGGGCCCAGCGCCCAGGCCAGAGGCAGGAGCAGGGCCGCGGGCGCGGCGGTGAACTGAGAAGAGGCGGCGAGGCCCAGCATGGCCCCGCAGAGCCAGCAGTCGCGGCGCTCTCCCGAGGCGAAAAGCCTCAAGGCGAAGCGCCAGGCCGCGCAGGCGAAGAAGAACATCAGCATGTCGGGCTTGCAGGAGTGCGCGGCCTCGTTGACCACCGGGGCGAAGGCCAGCAGCAGGGCCGCCCAGGGGACGGGACGCTCCTCGTCTTGCTCCGCCCGCCAGAGCCAGTACAGGGCGGCCAAAGAGAACCCCGCGGCGAGCAGGCGCCCGATGAGGTAGAAGCCCTCGGGATGCCAGCCGAAGAGGCCGACGAAGTCCGCCACGCCGCGGCGCAGGCCCAGGACGGACCAAACGAGGAAATAGACGGCGTAGGCGCAGGCCAGCAGGTAGGGCCAGAGGGTGGGGTACTTGAAGGAGTAGGGGCGCAAAGAGCCGCCGCCGAAGGACACCGCCAGGTTGACGAGGTGAGGCTCGTCGCCGTTGAACAGCGCGGGCAGGCCCCAGCGGATGCCGGCCAGCCGCACCAGGACGACGGCGGCCAGAGCCGCGGCGAGCCACCAGCCGGTCCGCGTCCCGTCCTTGGGGAGCCCCACCGCGGATCAGGCCTTCGTGCGGCCCACGGCGAAGATGACCTCTCCGCGGGAGCCCAGAGCCTCGACCGCGAAGCCGGCGGCGGCCAGCGTGCCTCGGAGGTCGGCCTCGTCGTAGCGGCGCAGGCGCCCCTGCGCGCGGTCCGCCGCCCCGAAGCGGGACCGGCCCGCGGGCACGACCAGCAGGACCCGACCTCCGGGCTTGAGCAGGCGCCCGAGGGTCCCCAGGGCCGCCGCGTCATCCTCCAGGCGCGCCAGGATGTCGAAGGCGACCGCGCTGTCGAATCTCCCCCAGAGCCCCGGGTCCGCGGCCTCCGGCCGGGCCAGGTCCAGGGCCGCGGCGGTCACGTAGCCCCAGTCCCGGTAAGTCCGCTGCAGGGCCTCCACGCAGGCGGGGTCGGGGTCGCTGAGGACCAGGCGGTCGCGGTCCAGGAGGCTGCGCGAGAGGTCGCCGGCGCCGGCCCCCACCTCGATGACCGCCCGCCCCAGGTAGGGCTCGAGCCGGTCGAAGAGGGAGCGCTGGAAGCGCCGGGATTCCTGCCGGCGCCCCGCGCTGGTGGAGAGCCAGGCCCGGACCATGGCCAAAGTGCCGGTGACCGCGTCCTGGAACCGGATCTTCTTGCCCTCCTCCTCGGTACGCCCCTCGTAGCCGATGGGCACCTCGTAGATGCGGCAGCCCAGCCGGGAGACCTTGATGGTCACCTCGGGCTCGAAGCCGAAGCCCCGCGAGAAGAGGTCCAGGCGGCGGAGCATGGCCGCGGGGAAGACCTTGTAGCAGGTCCAGACGTCGGTCAGGTTGAGGTCGGAGAAGAGGTTGCACCAGAGGGTGAGGATGCGGTTGGCCACCGAGTGCCAGAACAGCAGGACCAGGTGGGCGGAGCCGCCGCAGAAGCGGCTGCCGTAGACCACGTCGGCCCGTCCGTCGCAGAGCGGGGCC
>JAQUNT010000388.1 GCA_028717525.1 Elusimicrobiota bacterium | reverse complement strand
AATTATAACGGCAGGAGCCTTCACGCGGCAGGAGCCAGGGGCCCAAGGGACCTTGGGTCCAAAGGCCTCCCGCCAGACCCGGCCGAGAGACCCTTCTTATTCCGATGGGAACCGGCCATCCTATAGGTGATGAACGCTATCATTCGCGGGCTCGCGTTCTGGCTGCTCCTGCCGCAGGCTTTCCTCTCGGCCGCGGTCGTGGAGCTGCCCAAGGTGTCCTTGCCCGCCGGCCAGACCGCGGCCGCAGCCGCGCTCCCGGTCCGGACCCCCCTCTCCAGCCTGTCCTGGACGCCGTCCTGGACAGCCGCCCCCCAACCCTTGTCTGGGCTCTCCGCAGTCCCGGCCGTGGTCCAGGCCCAGGCCCAAGCCCCGATCCTGGCCGCGGCCGGCGCCGCCGTCTCGGAAGCTCTCCCCCAGCCCGGGCCGCAGCCCGCCGCGGAGACGGACAAGTCGCTCGGCGCGGGACTCTTCGACGGCCAGGCCCTGCGCGTAGACAGCCTGGACGCTCTGCTCGGCGCCGGATCGGACTCGTCCATAGCGGCCACCCCGCGCGGCGCGCGCTTGCGCCTGGAGGCGGGGCAGAAGATGCGCCTCGTAGTCGAAGGCGAAGGCCGCAAGGACGTGTTCTGGGTCCGGCGCGACGGCGCGGGACTGAGCATACGCAAGAGCGGCGCCCTGCGCGGCCGGACCGTGCCTGAGAAGGGCTTCTACATCTTCCGCGGCCCGGCGGCCGAGGCCAAGGCCGACCGCTTCTTCATCCCGGACCGCTCCTTGCCCGAGGCGCGCCTGCAGGCCGCGGTCTCGGAGGAGGACGGCTGGGTCCTGGTCCAGGACGCGGGCGCCGTCACCTTGCGCAAGGACGTCTCGGTGCGCGTCGAGGGCGCCCGGCCCCAGGGCTCCTTCCCCCTCCAAAAGGCTTTGAGCGGCTTGGGCCACGTCTTCTCCGGCGGCGCCATCCGCTACGTGGACGAGACCGTGGCCGTGGACTGGGACCGCGACGCGGCCCTGCGCGGCTTCTACGAGCGGGTCAAGGCGCGCCTGGCCGCGCGCCGCGTGGGCTCGGGCGAGCTCGCGGCCCTCTCCGAGGTCTTCGCCGCCGTGGCCCGCGAGGTCAAATACGACCAGGACGCGGTCGCGCGGCGCATCGAGCGCCTAGGCGGCCGGCGCGGGGTCCTGCTGGGCGAGCTCATGGGGCTCTCGGGCGACGATTCCTGCCCGGCGGTAGGCGTGTGCCGGCACATGGCTCTGCTGTTGGGCGCGGTGTTGGAGCGGCTCATCTCGGAGGGCCAGCCCGCCTTGAGCGGCGGCCGGGTCTACTACGTGGACGGCAAGGGGCACGCCTGGGCGGTGTACCGCGACGCGCAAGGCCGCTATCACGTGCTCGACGCGGCCCAGCGTCGCGGCGAGGTCCCTCTGCGGGCCCAGACCTCCTACTCCGGCGAGAGCCTGGATTCCCCGGGCGAGTTCTCCTACGCCGACGACATGGCTCCGGAGCTCAAGCGCGACTGGCGCAAGAGCCTGCCCTCCAGGTGGAGCGAGGCGGCGCAGAGCCTCTCCGGCCTGGTCCAGGACGCGGCGCAGCGCCTGCGGCGCCTGCTTCCCGACCGCGGCCGCGACCAGGCCATCCGCCGCCGCTTGGCGGAGATCAGCCGCATGAAGTGACGGCCCCTAGGGCCAGGGATGCTTGGGGTAGCGGCGCTGGAGCTCCTTCTTGACCGCGGGGTAGGCGTTCTTCCAGAAGGAGCTCAGGTCCTGGGTCTTCTGCACGGTCCGGAACCCGGGCGAGAGGATGTCGAAGGTCACGGGCAGGCGGCCGCCGCAGAGGCTCAAGGTCCCGCTCATGCCTGCGAAGTCCTCCAGCCGCGCCGCGAGCTCCGGGGGCTGGGACTCGGAATAGGTGAGCTTGCCCGAGCGTCCGCGGGCCAGCTTCTGGCGCAGCGGCAAGGTCTGGTCCAGGAAGGCTGTCAGCGCTGAGCCGAGGTAGCGGCCGACGGCGGACTCCAGACTGGCCTTCTCCATCTCGGCCCAGGAGTTCTTCCCGGCGCAGGCTTCCTCGTAGATGAGCCGCCAATCGTCCGCGTCCATGGCCGGCAGGCCCAACTCGGGATAGAAGCGGCGCGCCAGGCTGATGCGCGCCAGGAGCTGCTCCAACTTCTCGTCGCGGCCGGGATGCCTGAGTTCTCCGCAGGCGAACTTCTCGGCCCAGACCGCGGCCGCGGCCTTGCGGTCGGCCGGGCTCATGTTGAGGGGCTTGACCGCGATGGCCAGGTCCCGGAAGAGCAGCTTCTCGGTCTTGACCACGCGGCGCTGTTCCTCGTCGAAGTCCAGGCCCGTGCGCCAGGCGCAGTCCTTCGGATAAGCCCGCGTCACGGCCTGAGCGTCGAGGGGCAGGTACACCGGCGCGCTGACCTGCCGGGCCTGGCCGGCCCCGGCGGTCTCCTCGACCTCCAGGGCCAGGATCAGCGGCGGCGGCCGGCGCCCCTTCTCCACCGGCAGCAGGACGCGGCGGCCGTCGGCCAGCTGGTAGCTCTGGCCTTGGCCCAGTCGCGCGGCCAGGCGCTGGGCATAGGCCGAGAGCCACACCGCGGCATCGCCGCCGGGCCCGCCGCTCTCCGGCTCGCCGGCGATCCGTTCGAGCTGGCGGAAGATTTCACCCGCTTCCCAGGGGAGGTCCTCGGCGCGTCCCGAACGCAGGTCCTCGGCCAGCTCGGAGAGGTCCGCGGCCTGTCCGCGGCGCCGGCTCATGGGGCTCTCCAGAACCGCGGCCATGGCGCAGGCTCGAGAGAGCCCTTCGGCGCCGAGGCGGCGGCTGTCGAGCAGCACCGCGGCCAGCCGCGGCGAGACGGGATAGCGCAGAAGCTCCCGGCCCCGCGGGGTGATCTTCCCGCCGCTGACGGCTCCGAGGTCCTCTAAGAGCCGCTCGGCGGCCTGGTACGCGGGCTCGGGCGGAGGGCTGAGCCAGTCCAAGGGCGCGGGCAGGGCCGCGGCGCGCAGAAGCAGCGCGCCCAGCTCCAGGCGCAGGATCTCGGGGGGCACGGCTTCGGGCATGGATGACTCTTCCGCGTGGGACCAGAGGCGCACGCAGACGCCGGGGCCGGTGCGGCCGGCGCGTCCCGCGCGCTGGGCCGCGCTGCCGCGGCTGATGCGCGAAAGATACAGGGTGTTGATTCCGCGCGCGGCGGAGTAGCCGGCCATGCGGTGCAGTCCGCTGTCGATGACCGCAGCCACGCCCGGGATGGTCAAGGAGGTCTCGGCCACGTTGGTGGAGATGATGACGCGTCCGCCCGCGGAGTCGGGGTCGAGCACCTTCTGCTGCTCGGAGAGCTCCATGGAGCCGTGCAAGGTCAGCAGCTCGAGTCCCTGCTCGCGGCACAACGGCCCCAGAGCCGAGGCGGTGCGCAGGATCTCGCGCATCCCGGGCATGAAGACCAGGACGGACCCCTTGCCCCCCTGCGCCAGCAGAGCGCGCAGAGCGCGCAGGGCCTGGCGGGGCAGGTCCTCGCGGGCTTCGGGCGGCTGGTGGCAGACCTCCACGGGGAAGAGCCGGCCGGGGACGTCCACGGCCGCG
>JAQUNT010000387.1 GCA_028717525.1 Elusimicrobiota bacterium | reverse complement strand
GGACCAAGACCCGCAGCCGGCCGAGCGGGAACTCCTTCCCCCTCAAAAGCTCGGGAGCCGGGATGCTCGCCAAGGTCCCCTGCCGGCCCTGGACGACCAAGGCGCAGGACTCGTCCCAGCAGTCGCTGACCAAAGTGAACGTGATGCGCGTGTGCTTCCGGTCCAGAGGGCCGAAGGACTGCTGGAGCGAGCTGAAAACCTCCGCGCGTCGGGAGAGGAACAGCGCATGGCCGTCGAGCAACGCATCCATGACCACCTCGCCCTGCACGGTCCAGCGGTCGCGCAGGGGGAAGAGCCGGCCCCTGACGAGCCTTTGGAATAGCCCCAGCCAGCGGCCGTCCTCGCTGAAGCCCGGACGGATGTCCAGACCGGGCAGGCAGACCAAGGTATAGACGGCTCGGCCCAGGCTGCGCGCGGTCAGCCCGGCGTAGGCCGCGCGCCAAGGCGGAACCCAGGTGTCGCGCGGGGGCAGGCAGCGCAGGCGCCCCTGCGCGCAGGCCGCGTCCACCTCTTCGGCCACCGCGCGGTAGCAGTCCCGCGCCGCCGCGGCCGAAGCGTAGCAGCCCGCCTTGGCCGCCGCGTCGCGCAGGGCGAACCTGAACCAGCCGCCGCGCAGCTCCCCGTCGCAGGCCTCCAGGCCCTCCATGGCGCAGCCGTGCTCGGCCCAGGCCGGGTTGAACAGGGGCAGCAGGCGTTTGAAAGCCGGGCTGGCCGCGGCGGCTTCGGCCAGAGCCCGCCTGGAGACGGGGACGTGGCGCGCAGCCGGTTCGGGCAGCACCCGGGAGAGCGCGCCGTAGGCGGCCCGGTATTCTCTTTGCTTGAGGTCCACCACGTCCCAGAGGCCGTAAGTCTTGTGGTTCTGCCAACGCAGCAGGCCCACTCCGGCCAGGGCCGTTGCGGCCGCGGCCGCGGCCAGCAGGAGCGGCCTCAAGCGCAGCCCTCGGCCCGAAGCCGCCAGGGCCAGAAACGCCAGAGCCGGGACCAGCTCCACGGCCTCCTCGCGGGTCAGCCAGCAGGCGGCCAGGGCCAGGCCCAGAGCGGCGCTCCACAGCCAGGGGCCGGCTCCCGGCCGTCCGTGCGCGGCCAGCCAGCAGGCCGCCAGGGCCATGACCAAGACGGTGAGCGGCGCGTAGAGCCCCTCCCTGACCACGCGCAGGTCCTCCAGATTGTAGCCCAGCGGGTCGCCGAGCAGCAGGATGAAGAGCACCAGCAGCGGCCAGGCCCGTCGGACCTGAGGCCGGAGCGCGGCGACGAAGAGCCAGCCGGCCAAGGCCAAGACCAGGGCCTCGCTCAGCGCCAAAGGCAGGCGCAGGCGCCAGGCCCCGGCGATCCATAGGGAGAAGAACGGGCCCTTCGAAAGGGTCAGTTCGTCGTAGGGCCCCAGCCAGGTCCCCCGCAGGATATGGTCCGCGAGCCGGACGAAAAGGGCGTCGTCATAGCCGGCGCCGCCCGCGGCGGAGAACGGGACGAGGCTGCGCAGCCATAGGAAGAGGCCGGCGGCCGCGGCCATGGCCAGCCACAACGGCTCGACCTTGGGCCTGCGCATCAAAGGTATGGTATCACAGGCGCGCGCGAATGGGAAGTATTGCAGAATATACCCCGTGACCTTCAAGGGACTGCGGACGCCTCTCGCCTCGGCTCTTTTCCTCCTGTGCCTGGCGGCCTATGCCGCGGCCTTCCTGCGCCCCCTGCATTCCCAACACCAAGCGAACGTGCTCGACGACGACGTCATCGCCTTCAAGGCGCTGAGCATCGGCAAGCCTTCCCTGCCCTCTTCCTATGGCTCGCATGACCTCCAGCTGGGGAGCCTGCGCCTGCCCACAGACCTGTACTACCACGGAGCTTGGTCCATCTACCTCGCGCTGCCGTTCCTGCCCTGGGCCGCGCCGCCCGACGCTTTGGGCGCGGCCGCGGCCTTCTACGCCTTCCTGGCCCTGGCCTGCAACTTCTTCTTCGTCAAGCGGGTCCTCGACAGCTGGCTCTACGGGGTACTCTCGACCTGCCTGTTCGGGCTCAACGCCCAGTTGGTCGACATCTCGTCCCGCTGCTACGCCTTGGTCCCCTTCACGACCCTGTTCTTGATCCTCGGCTGCGACCTGGCCCAGCGCTGGTACCGCTCGCGGCGCCTGGCCTGCCTCTGCGCCGCGGCCTTCCTCTTCGGCGTCGGGTTGAGCCTGCAGGACCGCTTCGTCTACGCCGTGGCCGGGGCGTGTGCCGCGGGCCTGGCGGTCCTGCCCGAGGCCTTCCGCGAGGTCTGGACGCGCGACCGCAGAGCCTGCCTTCGCGACCTCTGCCGCGCCGGGTTGTGCTTCCTGCTGGGGAACCTCTGGCTCACCTGGGCGGCCCTGTTCCACAGGCCGAGCTGGCTCAGCCGGATCGGGGCCCTGCTGGCCCAGGGCCCCCTCGACAACACCCGGTATCTCGAGACCTTGGGGCAGCGCCTTTCCCAATTGCACGTCATGACCTCCTGTCCTGCGCTCGCGCTTCTGCTGCCGTGGCTCTATCTGCTCTGGCTCGGCTTCCGGCCGGACCGCGGCGGCCCGCGGATATTCTCCCGCGCGGCCTGCCGGTCCCTGACGGTGTTCGCGGCTGCCTACGCGGCCGCTTCCGGGTTCGGGATCTCCCAGATCCGGATCGACCATCTCGTGGATTTCCTGCCCATCGCCAGCTGGCTGGTCACTTTCGCTCTTTTCCATCTCCTGACGGCGCACGGCCCCCGGCCCCTGCGGACCTGGCTGGCCGCGGCTCTGCTGGCCCTGCATGTCCGCCTGGCCTCGCCCAAAGTCCAAACGGCTCGGGCCGCGGCCGGCGCGGGCGGCTCGGACGCCGCGCAGCTCCAGTCCACGATCTCCTTCTGCCTCGCGGAGCAGGCCCTGGCGCCCTTCGTCCCGGACCTCGGGCTGGCCCATGCGCTGGCCGTCCATTCCGGCCTCCGCGTCCTGCCCCAGTCCGACCCCTGGGCCATCGCGGCGGCGCGGGTCGGGCTCCTGGATCTGTCGGGGCGCGGCCCTGGGCAGCTGCCTCCGGCGGTGCTCCAGGCGCCCGTCATCAAGACCTTCCCGATCGGCGGGGCGGATTACGCGGCCCTGCGCCTGGAGCCGCGCTGAGCGCGAGCCGCAAATATTGTATGGTGTCCCTACGGCATGGCTCTCGCGATCGGTCTTATGTCCGGCACCTCGGCCGACGGGGTGACCGCGGCCTTGGTCGACTTCCACGGCCGGAGCCTCCAGGTCCTGCGCTGCCGGACCTATCCCTACGGCCCGGCCCTGCGCCGCCGGGTGCTCGCGGCCCCGGCCCTGGACGCCGCCGGGCTCTCGCGCCTGAACTTCGAGCTGGGTTCGGCCTTCGGCCGCGCCGCCCGGCGCATCGCCGAGGGGCGCCGGGCCTTGGTCATCGGCTCGCACGGCCAGACCGTGTGGCACGGCCCGGAGGACTCCCCTCCCAACACCCTGCAGATCGCCGAGCCCTGCGTCATCGCCGAGCTCGCCGGCATCGCCGTGGCGGCCGATTTCCGCACCCGGGACATGGCCGCCGGCGGCGAGGGCGCGCCCCTGGTCCCGGGCTTCGACCG
>JAQUNT010000386.1 GCA_028717525.1 Elusimicrobiota bacterium | reverse complement strand
GCAGCAGCGCGGCCGCGATGCCCGGGATGTGCGCCGCGATGCGGCGGAAGGCTTCCAGGAAGGGATCCGGCAGGACGGCCAGGGGCAGGGTCTTCATAAGCGCGTATTTTAGCAAATCCGCCCTTCGGGCTACACTTTGGCCTGGGTGCCGGTGTGACTGATTTTACATTGACTTAAATGGGTCAATCTGGTAACCTCCTTGGTAAACCGTAAGCTATGCCGTATTCTCTCAACGCCGAGGAGAATAGGCTATTCCGCGGGAGCTATGCCCGCGGAACGGCTATTCTACTGTTCGCGGTGCTGGTCCTGGGCACCGCGGCGCAAGCCCTGCCCAAGGTCACGGCGCTCTCGGGCAGCGTATTCGTCCTGAAGGCCGGGACCAAGGCCTGGCAGGCGGCCGGCGAGGGCGCCGGGCTCAACGACGGCGACCAGGTGCGCACCGCGGCGGGCTCCAGCGCGGCCATCGTCTTCGACGACGGCTCCCGCATCAGCCTGGAGGCCAACGGCTCCTTCACCCTCCAGGAGGCCACGGCCGGCGGGACCTCCCTGAAGCTCTCCATCGGCTCCCTGCGGGCCTGGGTGGACAAGGCCCTCTCGCGCCGCTTCGAGGTGCGCACCCCCACCGCGGTCTGCTCGGTGCGCGGCACCGAGTTCTCCGTGGACGTCAACGTGCAGGGGCACACCAGCATCCAGATGTTCTCCGGGATGCTCGGCGTGGCCGACCAGCGCGGCAACGAGACCGTGATCCGCGACCAGCAGAGCCTGCGCGTGACGGACCAGGGCTTCGCCCCCGGGCAGGGCGCCCAGGGCCAGACCGGCCGGGACCGGCTCAAGGACCAGGCCAAGCGCGAGGTGGGCTTGGAGATGTCCAAGGAGGCGGTCCAGGCGGCGGCGGCCATCGAGTCCATGAACGCGGTCTACAAAGAGGGCAAGGCCATCATCGACGTGGGCGGCAACCGCGTGCGCATCGAGGAGTACATCGTGCGGCCGGCCGCGGACCAGTTCAAGCTCGTGGTGCTCAACGAGCGCGCGCAGCGCTTCGACTACTTCTACTACAAGGGCACCTTCAACACCGCCCTGCCCGACGACCTGTCCATCGCCCTGCGCCAGCTGCCCGGCTGCATCGGCGCGCAATGCGACTACTTCCTGAAAGGCTTCGAGACCGGGCGCTCGAACACCCAGGACAGCATGCTGGAGACCGCCTCCGGCGGCCACCAGGTGGACGTGAACAACGACGGCGAATCCAGCGACGCCGTCTACGCCGCCTTCGATCCCGCGACGAACCTCTTCACCGCCCTCAACGTGCCCAACCCCGGCGGGACGGGCAACGACAAGTTCTACCAGACCCTGTACAACTACAACACCTTGACCTTCAACGGCGTGCCCCACAACGGCTGGTCCTCCAAGAGCGGGGCCGACATCACGAACATGGGCTCGGGCCAGATCGACACCACGAAGGTGCGTCTCGACGTCAACGACCCCGCGTCTTTGGTCTCTCCGACGACCCTGACCACGGTGCGGGAGTCGCCGTTCTGCGACCCGCCGGACTGCACTTACAACGAGGCGGGCGTGGAGCACTCCGTGGTCTACTCGTCCAACGGCGACTGGACGGTCTGGGAGAAGTACGACAGCTACGTCATCTCGGACGAGGGGCGGGTGGCCGGCGTCGGGGATTTCGCCGGCGCCTACAGCGGCACGGACTTCAAGCAGAAGCTGCTGCACTGGAACTACGAGATGATCGTCACGGCGTCGGAGTTCGGCGGGCGCAAGATCGACCTGGCCGTGGAGCCTAAGATTTTCATCCAGTCCGGATTGATTCCGTGAGGAGGGCCGCGTGGATACTGGCGGCGCTGGGGCTGGTCCCGGGCCGGGCGGGGGCGGCGGAGTACGCCCCGGTCTTCAACGCCACTTTGCTGGGGGGCCAGTATTTCTACGAGGGCAGCAACTCCAACGTGGGCGGCAACGCCAACGTGGTGGCCGGCGCCATCATCAAGGCCGACGAACAGTGGTCGGTCCTGCCGACCTACGCGGCGAACTACGTGGGCACCAAGTCCGTGACCGAGGCGGTGCCGGCCGGCAGCCTCTTCCAGCAGGAGATGGACCACCGGGCCTCGCTGACCGGCATCTACTCCATCCTGGGCACGAGCTGGCGCTTCAAGCCTTCGCTGAGCTACAAGTACGAGTTCCTCAAGCAGACCCGCGACGAGACTTGGGGCCACGGGCTCTTCGATTTCGAGAAGATCGGTCTGGGCTTCGAGTTCGAGAACGAGTACCGCCAGCCCTTCACCTACCGCGTGGGCCTCGACGCCTTCCGCATACGCTTCCCGGGCTACCAGTCCCTGGAGTCGCGGGCCCAGACCGACCCCATGGGCAACCCTTTGAACCGCGTGGGCTTCAACAAGAACGTCCTCGACACATACAACATCCAGATGACCGCGGCGGGCTCCATGCCGTACCCCCGGGAGCAGCCGATGCTGGCCCTGCAGGGCAGCTACATCCTGACCTACCAGCGCTACATCGACCAGAACGTGATCGACGCGCGGGACCAGCTCACCGGCGGAGGCCGGAACGACTACCTGCAGTCCTTGGGCGGCTCGGTGGGGCTGCCGCTGCCGGTGCGGCTCTTCGACACGGACTGCCGCCTGGACTCCAAGCTCAACGTGAGCCTGGCCTACAACAACTCCAACCAGAACTATTTCGACGCCAGGACGACGCAGTATTTCGCGGACGCCTACTCCTACTACAGCTACGGGCTGGGGCCCGCCTTGACCTTGGCCTGGGGCGAGGCCAAGCACCCGACCGCGGTCTCGGCCTTCTTCAACTACACGCGGTTCCAGTACGTGGCCCGGCAGGCCCAGGACAGCAACGGGACCTACACGGGCAGCCGCCTGGGCCAGAACCTCTACCAGGCGGGCCTGAGCGGCGTCCATCCGATCGCGCCGGGCTTCTCCCTGCGGGCCCAGGTCAACATGTACTGGGCGCGCTCCAACAATCAGTTCGAGCAGAGCTATTCCTACAACTACCGCACCGCGAATTATCTGCTGGGGTTCAGCTATGAGTACTGACCGGAGCGGCGGCTTCGTCTCCCTGGCGGCGGGCGAGAAGGAATACCGCTGGCTGCGGAAGAGCCTGCGCGGCCTGGGCTGGCTGGACCTCAAGGTTCTGCCCGGGATATTCCCATATATGAGCCTCGTGGAATACCCGAAGGGCAGCCCGGTCTGCCGGGAAGGCGAGGAAGGGGACGATTTCTACCTCATCTACAAGGGCGCGGTCGAGGTGCGCAAGTCAGGCTGGAGCCAGCTGGTGGCCAGCTTGGGGCCGGGGCAGTTCTTCGGGGAGATGGCGCTGCTGTTCCGCCAGCCGCGCCACACCACGGTGCGGGCGGTGAAAACCACGCGGCTGTTCTGGCTGCAGTCGCGGGATTTCCGGAAGGTCCTGCGCAAGCATGCGGGCGCGGCGCGGGCCATCCGGCCGGTGCTGGAGGCGCGGCTCAAGGAGCTGGCGCGGCATTAAATGGGATGATGGACCGGTAGAAAGCAGTGACGCCGAGAGGAACGTCGAGACTCGCCGCATGGCTGGCC
>JAQUNT010000385.1 GCA_028717525.1 Elusimicrobiota bacterium | reverse complement strand
GGCCCTCAGCGAGAAGGACCTGGCCCCGCATTTCGAGGCTCTGGAGGCCGACCTGGGCCTGCTCCAGGACTCCACCAGCGGGCATGCCGCGGGCCGGCGCCTGGAGGCCGGAGCTTCCCATCTGGGCCTGGAAAGCCGGCAGGCGCAGCGCATGGCCCTGCCCGGCCCCGGAGCTTTGCGCCGGCGCGCGATGTCCGCGACCTTCATCCCGCGCGCGCTCCAGGCGGGCTGCCGCCTGCTCGAGCGGACCGCGGTCGAGCGCCTGGAGCGCCGGGCCGGCCGCTGGTTCCTCAAGGCGCCGCGCCAGGGCCTGGAGATCGAGGCTGGGACGGTGTTCTTGGCCTGCGGCGCGATCCGGACCGCGGCCTTGCTGCGCCGCTGCGGACTGGCGCCCCGCGCCGGAGCTTCCTTGGCCCTGCATCCCACGGCGAAGCTGGTGGCGCGCTTCCCGGACCAGGTCAACTTCCGGGACCTCGGCGTGGCCGCCCAGCAGGTCAAGCTCGGGCACGGACGCTTCTCATTGGGCTGTTCGGTCAGCACTCCCGCCAACCTGGCCTTGAACCTCCTCGACCAGCCCCGGGCCTTGTCCCGCCTGGCCCAGGACTGGCCCCGCATGGCCGCCTACTACGTGATGGTCCCGGGCGGCGGGGCCGGGGATGTGCGACCTCTGCCCGGCTGCGCCGACCCCTTGGTGCGCTACCGGGTCTGCGCGGGGGAGCTGCGCGGGCTGGAGGAAGGAGCCCGGCTGCTGGGCGAACTGCTCCGGGCCGCGGGCGCGGAGGAGGTCTTCTCCGGCCCGCTGACCGCCGAGGCCGCCCGGCTGGTGACCCTGCACCTGATGGGCACCTGCCCCATGGGAGAGGACCGCGGGCTCTGCGCGGCCGACTCGTTCGGAAAAGTGCACGGCCGCGCGGGCCTGCACTTGGCGGACGCCAGCCTCTTCTGCGGCCCTCTGGGGGTCAACCCGCAGGCCTTGGTCATGGCTCTGGCCCGGCGCAACGCCCTGTTCCTGCTGCAATCGCGCCGGCCATGAACGAGGCTGAACGGAAGTGAGCCGGCGGTCCGACCGCATCCTCGATATCGGCCTGCCTTTGGCCCTGGCCGGGCTCGCTTTGGTCCTGCGCCTGGCGACCTTGCGCTACAAGGCCGCGATCATCGACGAGCTCATAGAGCTCTACATCGTCACCCGTCCCTCCTGGGAGGGGTTCCTGTACGCCCTGCTCGACCAGCGCATCCAGAGCCCCTTGCATTACGGCCTGGCCTTCCTTCTGGCGCGGGGCGCGCCCAGCCTGGAGGCCCTGCGCTGGATCTCCATGGCTTCCGGCGCGGGCGCGGTGCTGGCGGTCTACTTCCTGGGCCGCAGGCTGCACAGCCGGATGTTCGGCTGCGTCTGGGCCTTCCTCCTGGCGATCTCCGCGTCCCACGTCCTCTATTCCCAGACCCTGAGGCCCTACGCGCTCTGCGTCTTCCTGGCCGCGCTCTCCTTTACCTGCCTCTACGACCTGGTCCAAGGCCGTAGCCGCTGGAGATACGCCGCGGTTATGGCCCTCCTGCAGGCGGCCTATCTGCACGCGGTCTTCATCGGCCTGGCCCAGGGGCTGTGGGTGCTCTGGCGCAGGAGGGGCTCCTGGCAGGCCATGGCTCTGGCCTTGTCTCCCTCCTGGCTGGTGCTGGGCTGCTGGTACCTGCTCAGCGGCAAGAGCCTGGCTGCGGGCGGCGGGGCGCCCGCCTGGCCGGACCTCTCCGACGCGGCGCGGGCTTTCTGCCAGCAGACCGGCCTGTCCGTGACCGTTTACGGGGCCTTGCTGGGCTGCGCCGCCGTGGCCGCGTTCCGGTCGCGCGCGCACAAAGACGACCTCCTGCTGGGCTGGCTGGGCTTGCTCCTGCCCTTGGCCGCCATAACGGCCTGCCACCGCTATTTCCAGTACCTTTTCCACTACCGCCACATCCTGGCCCTGCTGCCGGTCTTCCTGGGCCTGGCCGCGGCGCCCCTGGCCGGGCTCCTCCAGTCCCGGCTCGCCCGCCGGCCCTCGGCCAAGGTAGTGCTGGCCGGGCTGGTCCTGTTCGCCTTGTTCCAGCTGTCCTTGCCCGCGACCCGGACCGACATCCACATGCAGGAGGCGGGCAGCCGCATGCTGCGGCAGAGCGTGGAGATCCTGCGCGGCCAGGCCGGCCCCGCGGACGCCATCGTGTTCAGCAACCCCAACGGCGCGGCCGCGGCGCTCTACCAGCTGGATCCGGAGAGCTTCGGCCGGCTGGCCGGCGTGGAGGTGGAGCCGGGGTCCGAGCTGTTCTCCTTGTTCCGGCTCCCCGCCGACCTGCGCCTGGGCTCCAGCGGCTTGCCGGTCTTCGCGCTCTGCTCCAGGTTCCCATGGGCGGCCACGCTGGACCGGGATGGGTTCCGCAGGCTCAAGGCGCGGGTGGCCGCGGCCCGGGGCCGGATCTGGTTCGTCCACTCCGGCTTCCTGCACTACTTCCCGGAAGAGGCGCCGTTCGCCTCTGCCCTGGGCATCCGGGCCGCGGACTTCGTCAAGGCCTCGGACAGCGTCTTCTGGATCCGCCCCAAACGCGCTTGAGTCAGGGGCGCTTGTAGACCCGGGGCAGGTGCGGGCTGGCCGCGGTGCGGCGCACAGGCAGCACCACCGCGTCTCCGACCGCGGCGCGGGGCGCCGCGGTCACATCCGCCAGGACGTGGCAGATGCCGCAGCGACCGACGAAGGGCGCCTTGGCCTGGCCGAGCATCCCCCAGTACTGGAAGCCGGAGCCGAAGCTGATGAGCCGCTCGGCCGGCTCCATGGTGAGGCCGTCCGCGTAGCCCGCGGGCAAGGTCGCCACGCGCATGGTGTGCGAGGCCACGTACTCGCTGGCGTAGCCGATGGAGCGGCCCTTGACCACGCGGCGCAAAGCGATGATGCGCGCGCAGAAGCGCCAGGGGTTCTGGAGCGGGGCGAGCTTGGCCGCAGACGGGTTGATGCCGTAAAGGAGGTTGCCCACGCGCGTCATATCCAGCTTCCAGTGCGGGAAATCCATGAGCACCGAGCTGTTGGCCGCGTGGCAGACCAGGCCCGGGTGCTCGCGCTTGAGGCGCGCCGCCAGGCGCCAGAAGGCGCGCAGCTTGTCCTCGGCCTCCACCGCGTTCTTGCCCGGCACGTAGTCGATGTGCGTGGAGAGCCCGGCCAGGCTCAGCCGCCGGCGGCGCAGGCCCTTGAGGAAGGCGGGCAGGTCCTTGGGCAGGATGCCCCAGCGCCCCAGCCCGAAGTCGAGGTCCACGTGCACGGCCGGGCCGCGCGAGCCGGCGGCCGAGGCCAGGGCCGAGGCCTGGTCCAGGCCGTCGACCGTGGGCACCACCTTGAGCCGCAGGGCCTCGCCGGCCGCTTCGGGCAGGATGGGGGAGAGCAGGTGGATGGGGGCCTTGATGCCGCCTTGGCGCAGGCCGCGGGCCTCCTCGACGCTCAGCACGCCCAGGCAGGAGGCGCCTGCGGAGACGGCCGTGCGCGCCACGGGTACAGCGCCGTGGCCGTAGGCGTCGGCCTTGACCACGGCCATGAGCCGGGCCTTGCCGTGCA
>JAQUNT010000384.1 GCA_028717525.1 Elusimicrobiota bacterium | reverse complement strand
GGGGAAGGCGCGGCGGCAGTCCGGGTCAACGCCCCCCTCCAGGCCGATCTCGTCGCCGTAGTAGATGCAGGGCGCTCCGGGGAAGGTGAAGAGCAAGGTCGAGGCCAGGCGCAGAGCCGTCTGGTCGCCGCGCGCCAAGGTCACGAAGCGCGGGGTGTCGTGGCTGTCGAGGAGGTTGAGCTGGCAGCGCGTCACGGCCGGCGCGTAGAGCCCGAGGAGCGCGTCGACCCGGTCGGCGAAGCCCGGCGCGTCCAGAGGCCTGATGTCCCGGTAGCCTCCCCCGGTGCGGCGGACCAGGTCCAGGTCCAGAGGGTCGCAGAAGCAGGCCAGCACGGCCTTGGTCAGGAGGTAGTTCATGACCGCGTCGAACTGGTCGCCCTGGAGCCAGCGCCGGGCCTCGACCCAGATCTCGCCCACGATGTAGGCCTCGGGGTCCGCGGCCTTGACCCGGCGGCGGAACTCGCGCCAGAAGGAGTCGTCGTCGATCTCCGAGGGCACGTCCAGGCGCCAGCCGTCGATGCCGAAGCGCAGCCAGCGCTCGGCCACGTTGAAGATGAACTCGCGCACGGCCGGGGTGCTGGTATCGAACTTGGGCAGGGCGGGCAGACCCCACCAAGCCGCGTAGCCGAGCTCCTCGTCCGGGCCGCGGGGATAGGCGTTGAGGGGCCGGCCGGCCGCCAAGCGCCGGCGGTCGATGTGGAACCAGTCGAGGAAGGGCGAGGCCGCCCCGTTCTCCAGCGCGTGGTTGAACTGGTAGAGGCCGCGGCCGCAGTGGTTGAACACGCCGTCGAGGACCACGCGCATGCCGCGGCGGTGGGCGGCCTTGAGCAGCTCGGCCAGGGCCGCGTCGCCGCCCAGGATGGGGTCTACGGAGTCGTAGTCGCTGATGTGGTAGCGGTGGTTGGCCGCGGAGGTGAAGACGGGGGTGAAGTAGAGGGCGTTGACCCCCAGGTCTTGGAGGTAGTCGAGCCGCTCGGCCACTCCCAGGAGGTCTCCGCCCTTGAACCCGCAGGGGGTGGGGGGGGAGTCCCAAGGCTCGAGGTTGGACGGCTTGGGGACCCGGGAGCTCCGGGCGAACCGGTCCGGGAAGATCTGGTAGAAGACCGCGTCCGGAACCCAATCCGGGGTCTCGATGCGCGCCATGGCCTGAGATTCTACGAATTTCGCGCGGCCGGGAGGGGAAAAGAGCGGCGGCCGTCCCTCACGGGGCGGCCGCCGGTTCGAGAGTCCGCGCGGGCTACTTGGCCGGCTGGGCGGCGGGCGCGGGCGGGGTTGGGGTGTTCATCTGCCCGGTGGCGGCGTCCGGAAGAGCGGCCGCGGGGGCCTCGGCGGCCGGAGCGGCAGGGGCCTCCTCCTTCTTGCACGCGGCGCTGCCCGCCGCCAGGACCAGCCCTGCCACGATCAACAGTCCGAGACCTTTCAACGATTTCATTTATCTCTCCTTTGGGAATTTGCGATAACCTGCGGCCCGTC
The DNA here is from genome assembly GCA_028717525.1 of Elusimicrobiota bacterium. Classification (GTDB taxonomy): domain Bacteria; phylum Elusimicrobiota; class Elusimicrobia; order UBA1565; family UBA9628; genus UBA9628. The sequence continues at coordinate 2,127 of JAQUNT010000384.1, read as the reverse complement.
CGGGCCGCTGCGCGCATATGATAGCGAATATCCCGGCCCTTGCGGAATCCTGGCCCGCTGGTGTTCAAGAATGACCTCAGGGAAGTCCGCTCAGGAGGAATCGAATGAACCGATGCCATCTACCGCTGCTGCTCTTGGTCCTTTCCGTCTGCGCTGCCGCGTCGCGCGCCGACGAGGCGAGCCCTCCGGCCGAGCCGGCCAAGGACTCAGCCCCGGCGGCCTTCGCGCCCCTGCCCGAGGCCAAGCCCGCGCCGCAGCCCGCGAAGGCTCCGGAGGCGGCTCCCGCTCCTGCGGCCAAAGCCCCCGAGGAGAAGCCGGCCCCGGCCGCCCAGGTCCGCGCCCTGGAGGACCAGAGCAAGGCGCTGTGGGACCAGCTCAAGGCCGAGCAGGACCGCCTGGGCCGGATGTCCCGGGCGCTCGGCTTGGCCGCGGAGCAGAAGGTCAGGGACCTCAACCAGTCCGCCTCCGACGCCGCGGCCAGGGTCTCTAAGTAGGGGGTCAGACCCGCACAGACTTCACAAACCGGGTCATAGGCGGGCGAAGCGGTCCGCGGCCTTGATGAGCTCGCTGCGGATGCCGGGCTCGCTCATGGAGTGGCCGGCGTCGGTCACCACGATGAACTGGGCCTGCGGCCAGGCGCGATGCAGCTCCCAGGCGGAGACGATGGGGCAGCACATGTCGTAGCGGCCCTGCACGATGACGGCCGGTATGCGCCGGATCTTGGCGACGCCGTCAAGGAGCTGGCTCTGCCTGCGCAGGAAGCCTCTGTTGACGAAGTAGTGGCTTTCGATGCGCGCGAAGGCCTCGGCGAAGCGGCTCTGGCCGAAGCGCTTGACGAGGCCCATGTCCTGGCGGAGCTTGCTGATGGCTCCTTCCCAGATGGCCCAGGCCTTGGCGGCCGCCAGGCGCGTTTTGCGGTCGCGGCTGGTCAAGCGGCGGTGGAAGGCCGCGATGAGGTCGCCCCGCTCCCGCGGCGGGATGGGCTTGAGGTAGTGCTCCCAGGCGTCCGGGAACACGAAGTTCGCCCCCTCCTGGTACATCCAGCGCAGCTCCTTGTCCCGGAGCAGGAAGATGCCGCGCAGGATGAGGCCTTGGCAGCGCTCGGGATGGGCCTGGCTGTAAGCGAGCGAGAGGGTGCTGCCCCAGCTGCCTCCGAAAACCACCCAGCGCGCGATGCCCAGGTGCTCGCGCAGGCGCTCGATGTCCGCCACCAGGTCCCAGGTCGTGTTCTCTCGGAGCTCGGCGTGGGGCCGGCTCTTGCCGCAGCCGCGCTGGTCGAAGAGCACGACGCGCCACTTCCTGGGGTCGAAGTAGCGGGGGTAGACGGGCTCGATGCCGCCGCCCGGGCCGCCGTGGAGGAAGACGAGAGGCTTGCCCTTGGGGTTGCCGCACTCCTCGTAGTGGAGGGTGTGGATCCGGGAGACTCTGAGATAGCCTTCGCGGTACGGCTTGATCTTCGGGAAGAGGCCTTTGAGCTTGGTCATGGCTGCCACCATACCACGCCGCGTGGCGGGAGTCACGTCCTCCCCCCCGGCGCGGCCGGGCCGGCTCAGCCGGCGATCTTGTGGACCGTGTCGCCCGGGCGGACCTTCTGGCCGAACTTGATGCTGGCCAGGTCTCCCGCTTTCGCCTCCTGGGCCGGGACGCGGTCGATCTGCATGGATGACACGTCGTGGACGAGCTCGGCGGCCTTGCCTTTGATGCGGATCTTGTCTCCCACCTTCAAGGGGGCGGTCAGCCGGATCATGCCCACGCTGATGTTGCCGAAGAAATGCTCGACCGTCCCGATCTGCTCCTCTGCCATGACGACCTCCTTCCCGCATGGGGCTGCGGGAACCACGCCTATGATATCACAGAGGGGGCCCCCTTGGGCGCCGGAGCGTCCTCCGCGTGAAGAAGAAGCGGGCGATTTCGCTACGCGGGGCGGAGGTTCGCGGCCACCGTGCGATAGGCCTGGCGGAAAGGGACGCCCTGCTCCACCAGCCGGCAGGCGCGCTCGGTCGCGTAGAGCTCCGGCGTCATGGCGGCCGCGATGCGTCCTGGGTCGGCCCGGAGACCCGAGAAGACCTTGGTCATGACCTGGAGCGAATCTCCCGTGATGCGCAGGGAGCCCAGCAGCGGCTCCTT
>JAQUNT010000383.1 GCA_028717525.1 Elusimicrobiota bacterium | reverse complement strand
ATGGCCTCGACCAAGTCTTCGAGCCCCTTCTCCGGCGACGCGCGTCCCACGAAGAGGACCGTCCTGCTCTTGGAGTCGTGGTATCTGGCGTTGAACTGCTGGACCTCCTCCCAACCCCCATAGGTCGGGGTGAAGTTGGGGAGCATGGCGATTTGCCCGCTCGAGAACCCGTTCTGCATGAGGCAGTCCCTTACCGCCCGTGATTCGGCTATCAGCAAATCGACTTCTTTGTGCGCCCGCAGATGCAGGAGCCGGTAAGGCGCCTGCCGGACGAAGATGGACGCGCCCAGAGGGTTCTTGGGGAGACAGCCCTCAAGGACGCATCGCCGTCCCATGGGGTAAGGGCATAGGCTCCGGTCAGGCAGCAGCCTCCAGTTGGTGAAGCAGTAGAGTCTGGGGTCATGGATGGAGCGCACTGTGGGAAGGACGCGAGCCACCTCCCGGAGCAGGAAGGGGTTCTGCAGGTTGTGGATGTGGGCCACATCGGGCTTGTGGCGTCCGATGATCTCCAAGGCGCGCGAACGCAGGCGGCGGATCCAGGGTGCGTGGCCGAAGATCGATAGCCTGGGCATATCGGCGAGGCTGGCCTCCACGTCTTCGACGAAGTACTCCGGGCGCCTGCCGGTCGTCTCCTGCCCCGGGACCTGGTTGGCGATGATGATGTTCTCATGCCCGGCCTGCTCGAGCGCCTCCAGCACGCAGAACAGGAGGCGTTCCGCCCCTCCGAAGGGGCGATACCAATCGCAGACGTGCAGTATCTTCATCGGGGCCCCTGGTCCGGAACTGGCCCTGGGGCCGCAGAGGCGGCGCCGGGACGGCCCCAGGCCAGAAGATAGACGAGGAGCGACGCGTAGAGGGCCCGGGAGAACGCCTCCCCCAAAGCGAACATGCCGATTCTGGCAAGCAGACGCAGCAGACGCCAAGGCAGGATCAGCACGGCTTGGACAGGATGCTCGGCGGCCGAGGGGCCCAGGATCTTCTTGATGAGCAGCTTGAAGACGCGGTTCCGGAACCCCGGATTCCTCCAGGAAACGACGATGAACCGGCTCGTGCCGAAATCGTAGAGGACGGCACGCCTGGGTCGCGCGATGAGGATGAAGGCCGTGAAAGCGCCGCCGACCAGGAGGCCGGAGTGCCTCCAGCGGATGGGCCACAGCGCCAATTCGTACCGCTTGCGGCGGAGCTCCCGGAATCGTCGGACCATCTGGACCGCCAGCTCCCAGCGGGAGAAGGAACGCTCGTAGGAGTAGATGGCGCGGACAGCGCCCGAGCGGCGGTCTTCCTCGAAGTTCCCGTCGTAGGCGGCGTTGATGAACAGGTCCAGGCTCCCGTGCGTCCAGCGCGCGATCTGGCGATGGCCATAGGTCGGCGGGTCCGTCTCCACGAATAGCAGCTCGGCTCCCCGCTGGACGCCGTGATCCTCCAACAGCTGGCCCAGCTCCCCGGCGGCCGCGAGATAGTACGCCTCCTCGATCTCGGCGCGGCTGAAGTAAGGGTACTCGATGGCGATCTGCGGGCGGTCCGAGAAATGGCTCGTCTCTTTGAGGTCGCGGATGATCCTTCCTTCCTTGAGGACCTCGTCGCGTCCGACCGTCCCGGGGTAGGGGATGAAGATCCCATAAGTGAAGTGGTCGAGGCGCAGGGTTCTCTGGAACGCGATGGTCTTGCGCACCGCCGCTAGGCTGTCTCCAGGAAGGCCGATGATGAAGTATCCTACGGCCTGCATGCCGGCGTCCTTGGTGATCCGGATGGCTTGAGAGATCTGCTCCAGGGTCTCTCCCTTGCCGATGCGCTGGAATACCTCTGGGTCTCCGGACTCCACTCCGAAGGCGATGCTGGTGCAGCCGGCCTTCTTCATCAGGCCAGCTAGTTCCGCGTCCAGCCGGTCGGCTCGGATGCCGTTGTGGCAGTACCAACTGAGTCCCAGTCCCTTCTGAATCAGGGCGCGGCAGAAAGCCTTGGCGCGCGTCAGATTCAAGGTGAAATTGTCGTCCAGGATCTCGAAGCAGGCGATTCCCTTGTCCCGCTTGGCGGCGGCCAGTTCGTCGACGCAGTCATCCGGCGTGCGGGTCCGGAAGCCGGGCCCTGCCGTGAGGGGCACGGAGCAGAAATTGCACTTATAGGGGCAGCCGCGGCTCGTCAGGAGGGGGTACCTGAAGTCCCGCCAGGAGAAGCCCTCGATGGCGTCGAAATCGGGGCGCGGGAGCTTGTCGAGCGCGCCTATGGGCTTGCGTGGGTTGACTTGGATTCCCCCGTCCCGCCGATAGGCCAAGCCGGGGATGTCGGTGAGGGGCTCCTGAGCGGCGAACTTCTTACAGAATTCAGAGAAGGCCTCCTCCGCCTCTCCCAGGAAGCCGAAGGCGAAGTCGGTGTTCTCCGTGAGGAATTCCTGGTGACAGAGCGTGATGTGGGGACCCCCAACCACATGCGTCGCGGACGGGTGGATGTCCTTGATCTTCCGGGATATCAGGGCGACAGCGTTAGCCTGAGCGGTCTTGCAGTGAAAGCCGATGACCGCAGGCGCAAAATCCTTGGCTTTCTCGGCCAGAGCCAACGGGTCCAGTTTCTGGCCGGTCTCATCAAGGACCTTGACCTCGTGCCCGTCCCGGCGCAGGACGGCGGCGAGATACCCCAGCCCCAGGCTCACGCTGCCCGACTGCCAGCCCGGAGGATTGATCAGCAGTACTCGCATGGGTCGTGCCTCATTCACCCAGGGATCTTATCCGGCGGAACGCGTCCCTGGCTTTACCTGCGAGCCTCTTGACGAGGCCTCCAGGCGGGCGGCGTATGAATTCCTCCAGATCATGCTTGGGCGCGTACCCCAGCAGCCTGCGGGCCCTGCGAATGTCGAACTTGGAGTGGGGGTTCCCTGTAGCCACGTGAAAGACGCCGAAATGGATGCTCGTGTTGTCGAGAGCCAGGCGGAGCGCTTCCACCACATCGTCGATGTGCACTGCGCCCAGCCAATGCCTGGCCAACGGATTGGCGGGCGCGGCCAACTCGTGTTGGGGAACCACCATGGCAGTGCGCAAGCAGATGATGTCGGTCTTGTGCCTCTCGGCGTAGCACTCGCAGAGCCTCTCGGACAGGTACTTGCTGTAGCCGTACATGCCATCCGTGGGCTCGCACCGGTCCGTTTCCAGGATGAGCCGGGGGGTGCCCCTGAAGCCGACCGCGCAGACCGAACTCCCGTAGACAACCTTCTTGACCTTGTTCTGGACCGCGGCTTCGAGGACATTAAAGGTCCCCACCGTATTCGTCTCGAAGAACTCTGCATCTTTGACATCTTTATCGTCAGTCGTAAGCGCTGCCAGGTGTAGGATTGCATCAACGCCCCGCGAAGCGCGGAGCACATCGTCGAAACGCCGGATATCGCCGGGAGTGCAGTCCATGCCTTCTTGGGCGGGGGTGCGGCTGAAAAGCCTCAATCGATAATGCCGTCCGAATGCTGCGATGAAAGCTTTCCCCACATAGCCACTGCCGCCTGTAATCAGGATGTGCCGCATGGTCGATGGTCAGGAATCCGCCGTCTTGCGGAAGGCGTCTGCCTTGCCGAGACTGGATTTGAGTCCCGCAAGAACCTTCTTGACTCGCGCATCCGCATCCGGAACCGCCTCAA
>JAQUNT010000382.1 GCA_028717525.1 Elusimicrobiota bacterium | reverse complement strand
CCTGGAGCGCGAGATGACCGAGCCGGAGGTGGAGGCCCTGCTCAAGGGCCTGCTCGAGGCTCCGGCGGGCCGGAAGGTGGCCGGCCTGGTCAAGAAGAGGCTGGGGCGCAAGCTCCTGCCTTTCGACATCTGGTACGAGGGCTTCAAGCCGCCCAAGGGCCTGCCTTTGGACCGGCTCGACGCCTTGATCAAGAAGAAGTACCCCACGGCAGAGGCTTTCCGCCGGGACATCCCCGACATCCTCGCCAAGCTGGGCTTCGCCCCGGACACGGCCAGGTTCCTGGCCGAGCACATCGTGGTCGACGCGGCGCGCGGCGCCGGGCACGCGGCCGGGCCGGACATGCGCAAGGAGGTCTCGCACCTGCGCACGCGCGTGGGCGAGGACGGGATGGATTACCAGGGCTTCAACACGGCCATGCACGAGCTGGGCCATTGCGTGGAGCAGACCTTCTCCATGCAGAAGATCGACCACTACCTGCTCAACGGGGTGCCCAACAGCGCCTTCACCGAGGGCTTCGCCTTCGTGTTCCAAACCCGGGACCTGGACGTGCTGGGCCTGCGGAAGCCCGACGAGAAGGCCGCGGCCTTGAAGGACCTGGACGACTTTTGGTCCGCGCGCGAGATCGCGGGCGTGGCCTTGGTGGAGATGCGGACCTGGCGCTGGATGTACGGTCACCCCGAGGCGACGCCGGCGCAGCTGCGCGAGGCCATGGTGGGGATCGCCAGGGACGTGTGGAACCAGTACTACGCCCCGGCCTTCGGCGTGAAGGACTCGCCGGTGTTGGCCATCTACGCCCACATGTTCTACTACAGCCTCTACATCCCGAACTACTTCCTCGGCCACCTCATCGCCTTCCAGGTGGAGGACTACTTCAAGACGCACTCTTTGGGCGCGGAGATGGAGAGGATGTGCCGCATCGGCAGCGTGACGCCGGCGGAGTGGATGCGGCAGGCGGTGGGCGCGCCGGTCTCCTACGCGCCGATGGTCCAGGCCGCGGAGAAGGCCGCGGCGGCCGTCCGCTGAAGCGACCGGGTCCTACACGGAAGGCGGCGCACCTCGTTCCTTATCCAGGATCGGCGCGCGCAAGGCTATGGGCTGGGATGGTCGGCTGACATCTTCTGCAGCCTCTCGCACCCAAGTCTGACCCCCCCTTCACAGGCTTGCTTGAATAAGGCCGCCGCACGGGCCGCATCCTTCGCCACGCCCCGGCCCTTGGCGTACCGGTCGCCGAGGTTGCAGCATCCCGCGGCGCGACCTCCATCACAGGCCTGCTTGAAAAGTCCCGCCGCGCGGGCATTGTCCCGCTTGACGCCCTCGCCGTCCCTATACATCACGCCGAGATCGTCGCAGCCGACCGCGTTTCCACCCGAGCAGGCTTTCCGGTAAAGGGCCGCCGCCTGCGGAGGATCCTTCATCACGCCCTTGCCATGAGCGACCATATCGCCCAGATTGACGCACCCATCCAAGTCCCCCGCGCCGCAAGTCCTCGCGAAGATGGCCGCGGCGCGGCCATAATCCCTCGCCACGACGCCCTGGCCGTCTCTGTACATCGCACCGAGATTATTGCAGCCGGTGGCGTTGCCCCCCTTGCAGCCTTGGCTGTAAAGGGCCTCCGCGCGGGCATCGTCCTTGGCCACGCCCCAGCCGAAACTGTACAGCATGCCGAGATCGGTGCACCCTCGCGCCTCTCCGCCGTCGCAGGCTTGCCTGTAAAGGCCCGCCGCGACGGCATAATCTCTCGACGCGCCCTGGCCGATGCGGTACATGTCCGCCAGGTCGCAGCACAGATTCAGGTCTTTGGCGCAGGTCTGCTGCAGGGCCGGCGGGATATCCTGCGCGCGCGCCAAACGAACGGACAGCCCCAGCAGGGCCAGCAGCCAGAAACCGGACCGCACGCGGCGGACCCTCAGACGGACGGCGGCGCTATCCTTCCCTTCTCCAGGACCGGCGCCGCAGGGGCGCGGCGCGGCCGGCCGGCCCGGCGCTTCTCCGCGACGGCCGCGGGGTTCTGCTCGCCAGCGGGCTTCTGCTCACCCGCGGGTTGACTCGGCGCTCCGGCCTGCACCCTGGCCTGGACCATGCCCGCGTAGAGCCGGCCGGTCACCCCGCTCTGGAACGAGAACCTGTCCTCGACCAGCGGCCCGCCCAGGGTCTTCTCGATGCGCGCCCGGTGCGCGGCCCAATCCTTTTCGTGCAGGTCTCCGAACGGGTAGACCGCGAAGAACAGCGCGGCCCGGCGCCGGCCCCGGCCCTTGCGCAGGCGCTTGATGAGCTTGCGCAGGTCCTTGACGTCGTCGGCCAGGCTCTCCGGCCCCGCCTTGGTGTTCTCGAAGGCGAAATCCGTGGGCAGGCTCGCCGCCTCCACCAGCCAGTCGGCGAAGCGCACCGCGGCGCGGCCCTTGGGCAGGCGGAAGGCCGGCTCCACCTCCCCCTTCTCGGCGAGGATGGCGGTCAGCTCCACCTTGAGCCAGCCGTCCATGCGGACGCGCCCTCGCGACAGCCCCGGCATGGCCTTGTGCTCCCAGAACCGGCGCTTGAGCTCGTTCCCGACCGAAGTGCGCAGCTCGTCGAATTCCATGGTTATTTGCCCTCGCTCTTGAAATAAACGATTGACAGCGGCGGTAGGCAGACCTCCAGGGATTGCCCGTGCCCGTGCCAGCCCACCCCCTGGGCGGTCACCCCGCCCAGGTTGCCCAAGCCCGAGCCGCCGTACTCGGCCGCGTCGGAGTTGAGGATCTCGGCCCACCAGCCGCCGCGGGGCACGCCCACGCGGTAGCTCTTGCGCGGCACCGGAGTGCAGTTCATCACCACCAGGATGATGTCGTCGCTGGACTGCCCCTTGCGCATGAAGCTCAGCACCGAGTTGTCCGCGTCGTTGCAGTCGACCCAGGAGAAGCCCGAGGGGTCGAAGTCGCGCTCGTAGAGGGCCGGCTCCGCCCGGTAGACCCGGTTGCAGCGCTCCACGAGGCGCCGCACGCCCTCGTGCGGCGCGTAGTCCAGCTGGTGCCAGTCCAGGCTCGAGTTGCTGTCCCACTCCCGCCACTGGCCCCACTCTCCGCCCATGAACAGGAGCTTCTTGCCCGGCTGGGACCACATGTAGCCGAACATGAGGCGCAGGTTGGCGAACTTCTGCCAGTCGTCCCCGGACATCTGGGAGATCAGCGAGCACTTGCCGTGCACCACCTCGTCGTGGGAGAGGGGCAGGATGAAGTTCTCGTGGAAGGCGTAGAGCATGCGGAAGGTGATGACGTTCTGGTGGTACTTCCGGTGGATGGCGTCCTTGCGCATGTAGTTCAAGGTGTCATGCATCCAGCCCATGTCCCACTTGAAGCCGAAGCCCAGCCCGCCCACGTAGGTCGGCTTGGACACCATGCCCCAGGCCGTGGACTCCTCGGCGTAGGTCTGCACGTCCGGGAAGCGCTTGTAGACCTCCTCGTTGAAGCGGCGCAGGAACCAGATGGCCTCGATGTTCTCGCGGCCGCCGTACTCGTTGGGGATCCACTCCCCGTTCTTGCGCGAATAGTCCAGGTAGAGCATGGAGGCCACGGCGTCGACGCGGATGCCGTCGACGTGGTACTTGTCGAACCAGTACATGGCGCTGGAGATGAGGAAGGAGCGCACCT
>JAQUNT010000381.1 GCA_028717525.1 Elusimicrobiota bacterium | reverse complement strand
GTCGGGCCGCTGGCCAAGCACCGCGACCGTGCCCGAGTCGGCGGCCAGGATGTCGAGCAGGATGCGCAGCAAGGTGGTCTTGCCCTCGCCGTTGCGGCCCAGGAGGCCAACCACCTGGCCCGCCTCCGCGGAAGCGCTCACCTCGCGCAGGACCGTCCTGCCGGAAAAGCTGCGGCTGACGCCTTCGAAGGAAACAGCCTTCATGGCTCCTCCCTGCGCACTTCCTTAAGTACCGCCTCGATCTCGGGCCAGCCCAGTCCGCCGCGGCGCGCGTGGCGCAGAGACTCGGCCAGGCCGCCGCGCAGCTCGCGCATGCCGCCGGAGAGGCGCTCCAAGGCGGAGGCCGCGATCACGTTGCCCTCGCCGCGCCGGCTCTCGAAGAAGCCCTCGGCCCCCAGCTCCCGGTAGGCGCGCGCCACCGTGTTGGGGTTGACGCGCAGGCGCACGGCCAGGGCGCGTATGCTGGGCGCCTCGTCGCCGGGCTTGAGCGTCCCGCGCGCTACCAGGCCGCGCAGGCCGGATTTGATCTGGTCGTAGATGGGGACCGCGGAGCCGGGGGAGATCTGGATCATGGCCGTGTACTAGCTTGCTAGTACAGCATACACCAGTGGCCCGGTTTTGTCAAGGCCTAAGGGTGGTGCCACGGGTCAACTTTGTTAACTTACCGGCAAGAGAAAGTTAAGAAAGTTGACCCGTGGCACCTAATCCGCTACGGCCGGAACGGGCCTATGCATCTCGGCGTGGGGCTCGCCGCCCTTGCGCAGGGGCGTCTCGTGCCACAATCGGGTCATGAGCACGGCGCCGATCAAGGAGAAGGGCACGATCATCCAGGTCCAGGCGCCCCAGCCGTACTTGTCCAGGAAGTGCCCGAGCAGGAAGCCGGTAAGGCCCGAGGCCAGGTACTGCACGCCGTCGAGCAGGCCCGCCACGGTGGAGGCGGCCTTGGTGCCGCCGAAGTCCATGGAAGCCGTGCCCGAGAGCATGCCGTGCACGCCGAAGATCCACATGCAGGTGAAGCCGATCATGAAGGAAGCCGCGCCCGCGGACTGCACACGCCCCAGGATCAGCAGGGAGACGATCTGGCCCAGGTAGAAGATGAAGGCCACGGGCGGCCGGCGGGACTGGAACCAGCGGTCCGAGAGATAGCCGCAGAGCATGCCTCCGCAGATGCCGCCCACGGTCACGCCCGTGGAGGCGATGCTGAACAGGAGGCTGCCGTGGCTGATGTTGTGCACTTCCTTAAGGAACGGCACGAACCAGAGCATCACGCCCTGGCGCACGAAGCCGGTGCAGAACTCCGACACGGCCAGGATGATGATGACCCGGTTGGTGAAGATGCGCGTGACCAGGTGGTTCCAGTCCACGGGCTTCTCGCGGTCCTGGTCGTGGGCCGTGGCGTCGCCGGTGTTGAAGTCGAGGAAGCCCGCCTGCGCGGGCGTGTCCTTGACCATGAGCAGGTCGACGACGAACATCACCGCGATGGCGCCCGAGGGGATGAGGAAGACGCAGTACCAGGGCAGGTAGGCCAGGATCCAGCCGCCCACGGTCATGGCCAGGAAGTAGCCCGAGGAGATCATGATGCCGAAGATGCCGCCGAAGACCCCGCGCTCGCGCACGTGGAACCAGGGCGCGTTGACCTTCACCACGGAGAGCGCGCCGAAGGACTGGAAGTACTGGTTGACCGCGTAGAGCAAGGACATGCCCACGATGAGCTTGGTCTGCCAGCCGCCCAGGAAGAGCAGGCCGATGACGAGGTTCAAGGCCGCGGCGCCGGCCGCGCCGATGAGGATGGCCTTGCGTCCGCCGATGCGGTCGGCCAGCGGCCCGTTGAACATCACCGAGACCGCGTAGGTCCAGAAGCCGGCCGTGGCGATGATGCCGAACTCGGCCTTGGTCAGATGGAACATGTCCATCATGGTCTTGCTGGCCACGTTGATGTTGTAGCGGCCCATGTAGAAGGTCGCGTAGGTCAGGCCCAGCGGGAACCAGTTCAGGAAACGGCGGCGGCGGTAGGCGGCGGGGTGGTTGAGGGTCTCGGTCATATTCCGGGGGGGTCGGGGGGGTGTGGACTGATTATCCTATATTTCGGACCCCGGTGGCCCCGGGGGCGGATAAAATCTAAATGACGGCCGCCGCGCTAATTCGCGGCCCGGAAGCTCAGCACGTCGCCGTCCTCGACGATGTAGTCCTTGCCCTTCAGGGAGAACTTGCCCGCTTCCTTGACCTTGGCCTCGGAGCCCAGCTTGATGAGGTCGTCGAACTTCATGTGCTCGGCCCGGATGAAGCCCTTCTCCAGGTCGCGGTGGATGGCCCGGGCCGCCTGGGGGGCGGTCGATCCCCTGCGCACGGTCCAAGCCCGGACCTCGTCCTCGCCGTAGGTGTAGTACGACATCAGGCCCAGGGCCTCGTAGATGCCGCGGGTGAGCACGGCGAAGGCGGGCTCCTTGATGCCCATGCCGGAGAGGAACTCCTCGCGCTCCTTGGGGTCCGCTATCGCGGCGATCTCCGCCTCCAGCTTCACGTCGAAGAAGGACAGGCTCATGCGGGACCCGAATTCCGCTTCCAGGGTCCCGCGCAGGGCCGGGTCCTGGGAGTCCTGGCCGATGTTGACCACGGCCGCGATGGCCTTGTCCGTGAGGAACTGGTAGTTGGACAGGACCGCCTTCTCGGGCTCGGTGAGGTCCATGTTGCGCACGGTCTTGCCCGCCTCCAGGCCGGCGATGACCTTCCTGACCGCCTCCAGCTCCCGGGTCTTCTCCGGGGTGGTCTTGGCGCGCATCTCCTGGCCCAGCTTGTCCTTGCGCCGCTCCATGAGGAAGAGGTCCGCGAAGACCAGCTCGGAGAGGAAGGTATCCAGGTCGCGCCGGGCGTCCACGGAGCCGGCGGGGTGGAACACGGACGGGTCCGGGAAGGCCCTGCCCACGAACACGATGCCGTCGAGATTGCGCACGTCGTCGAGCCACGCGGCCTTGCCCTCGGTCTTCTCCACGTCGGGCAGCAGCAGCAGGTCCATGCGCGCGTAGGTGGTCTTCTGGGGATGGCACAGGGCGGAGAGCGCGTCCACGCGCGGGTCGCGCACCGCGAACACTCCGGGCAGGCCCTTGGCCGGGACCGTGGCGACGTCGGTCCCGGTCAGCAGCTTGAACAGCGTCTTCTTGCCCGCGCCCTGCAGGCCCAGCAAAGCGATCTTCATGTGGTTGTCCTCGGGTGTGCGCCTACGGCCGGGCTATGATATCAAATCCCCGGCGGCGGCCAGAGCCTCGGGCTCGGGCGGGGCCTCGCCCCGCCACAGGGCCGCGGCGCGGCCCCGCCAGATCCAGAGCAAAGCCACGGCCACCGAGCACAGGCCCAGGCACAGGCCGAGCCAGAGGCCGAAGGCGCCTTGGCCCCGGCCGAAGGCGAGAGTGATCCCCACGGGCAGGCCCACGGCCCAATAGCCCACCGCGTTGGCCAGCATGGGCACGCGCGTCTCGCCCATGCCGCGCAGGGCGCCGGTCATGACCACATGCGTGGCGTCGAAGACCTGGAAGAAGCCGGCCACGGCCAGGAGCCTGACCCCCAGGTCGAGCACGGCCGCGTCCGAGGTGTAGAAAGACAGGATGGAGCGGGGCAGGAAGACGTAGGCCAGGCAG
>JAQUNT010000380.1 GCA_028717525.1 Elusimicrobiota bacterium | reverse complement strand
GGGGTCGCTCAGGCTGTCCGGAAGCCGGCCGGCCTGAAAGGCGCGGCAGACGCCGCGGACGGCGTCTTCCACGGTGCGCGAGGGCCGGAATCCCAGCTGGGCCGCGATCTTGCCGGACGAGACGTGGTAGGAGCGCAGGTCGTCCGTGGGGCTGGCGACGATCTCGATGGGAGCCTTCTCGGGCATCTCGGCTTCGACCACGCGGCGCGTCATCAGGGCCAGGTCCGCGATGGTGTGGTTCTGATATCCCGCGTTGAAGGTATCGCCCGCGAGCTTCTCATCCGGGAGTCCCAGGAGCCGGACATAGAGTTCGGCCATGTCTGCGATGTTCAGGTTGGGGCGCTTCTGGCTGCCGCCGAAGACCGTGATGCGGCGGTTGTTGACCGCGAGATTGGTGAGGATGTTGACCGAGAGGTCGAGGCGCATGCGCGGGGAATAGCCGCAGACCGTGGCCGGCCGGATGATGACCGTGCAGAACCCGGGAGCCTGGTAGCGGCGCAGGACGTCCTCGCAGAGGGCCTTGTATCGACTGTAGTCAGTCAGGGGCTTCAAGGGGTGCTCTTCCTTCACTTCCGGGGCCTCGCTGACGCCGTAGACCGAACTGGATGAGGCGTATATGAAGCGCTTCACCCCGGCGTCCCGGCAGGCTCTGACCATGGGCTCGAAGCAGTCGAAATTGATGGACTTGCCCAGGCCGGGGTCCAGCTCGAAGCTGGGGTCGTTGGAGATGCAGGCCAGATGGATGACCGCGGAGACGCCCGGGAGCGCGGCGGCCAGGCGCGCGGTGTCGCGGATATCGGCGCGCACGACCTTGAGGTGCGGGTGAGCGGGGAGCCCCCCGGCCCCGTAGTACATGATGTCGTACACCGTGACCCGGTGCCCGGCTTCGAGCAGCTTCCCGACGAGCACGCAGCCGACGTAGCCGGCGCCGCCGGTGACGAGGATATGGTCCTGGGTCTTTGCGTTCATAGACTGAACAATGCAGCCAATTATAACAAAATCGCTTCCCGGGCTATTTCGCGAGAAGCTCAGGCGCTGGCGTCGTACAGGCCGAGGCGCCGGCGCGTCTGCCGGCGATGCTCCGTCATCTCCTCCGGCGTGGCCTGGTAAAGCCGGGCCATGCGTGCGACACGCTGCGGCGTCTTGAAATTGATGCGGTCCCATTCGAAGGCGCGTGCCACCGCCAGCTCGAAGGGAGTGAATTCCGGCGTGGTGATGAAGCCCTGGCCGAAACCGAAGAAGCGCGGATCCGTGAAGCTGAAATCCTTGGGCAGATAGCCTTCGCGCATGCAGATCCGGTGGAGTTCCGTCCGGGGCAGCGGCGTGGAGACGTGAAAATGCGCCACGTCGAAGTCGCAGTCGTCGGCGAAACGGAAGGTCTCGCGGATCTCGTCCCAGGTCTCCCCGGGGGTGCCGATGACGAAGTTGGCGCCCACGGCTATGCCCAGACGCCGGCATTCGGCCACCAGCGGGGGGACCGTTTCCAGGCGCAGGGGCTTGCCGATGACCTCGTTGAGGACGCGCTGGCTGCCGGACTCGACCGACACCGTGAGCTGGACGCAGCCGGACCGCCGCATGAGCTCCAGGAGCTCCGCATCCAGATGCCAGGCGCTGACCGAGGCCGCTTTCCAGATGAGGCCAGGATGGCGGCTGACGAGCCCATCCAGAAGCGCCCGGAACCTGGCGCGCGGGATGAGCAGGTTGTCGTCGAGGAAGATCAGGCTGCCGACGCCGTAACGGCCCGTCAGATAGCCGATCTCGCCGAGCACGTCCGCCACCGGCCGCAGGGCCGGTTTGCGGCCTGCGATGGTGCGCGAAGCGCAGAACACGCAGTCATAGGGGCAGCCGTAGGAGGTGATGATGAAGGCGGCGAGCCGGTCCGAATTGAACTGGTAGTCCAGGGACTCCTGGCGCAGATAAGGAGCCAGGTCCACCAAGGAATAATCGGGCTGGCACTGGACCGGGATGTCTCCGATGCGTTCGCGGAGGGGATTCTCAACGAGCTTCCCGTCCGCGGCCCGGAATGCGACCCCTGGGAAGGCCCGGGCGGCCTCGACCTGGCCCGTCAGCAGCAGGCGCAGGAAAGCCCCGATCCGGTCTTCGGCATGATACATGAAGGCCCAGTCGAGGTCTTCATGGGCGACCGCTGCCTCGGGCAGGGTCGTGGGGTAGACGCCGCCCAATACGGTCACGACAGCCGGGCAGGCCTCACGCGCCAGAGAGACGGCCCGGTGGGCCTGCTGATGGTACTCGACCGACCCGCCTGTGACCAGCAGGGCCTCCGGCTGCAGTTCCCGTATCCGGCTGCGGTAGGCTTCCTCGCTGAGGTCCAAGCCGTTGGCGTCCAGGATGGAGAACTCGTACTCGTCCTTGAGCAGCGCAGTCAGGATGAGTGCGGCGTAGGGAAAGACGTTCCAGGAACGTTTGCCGAGCCAGCGGGAGTTGGGGACACCCAGGACGACCCGCGCCTTGCAGGCGGACACGCCTAAGTCTACCAAATCCGACGCAGCGCACTTTGACGCGAGTATGTCGTGGCACCCGGTTCTCATATTATCTATCATAGCCCGGGAACCGGCTTCCCCCGCTGCGATCCAGATGGATAAGCCCACGCTGTCCGTGATCCTGCCCAACTACAATCACTCGGAGTATGTGGGCGAGGCCTTGCAGGCGATCTTGACCCAATCTCGGACCCCGGACGAGGTCATCGTGGTAGATGACGGCTCGACGGACGACAGCGTGGCCGTCATCGAGAGGGCAGTCGATAAGAATCCTGTCGTGCGCCTGGTCCTCAATTCGAAGAATATCGGGGCATTCCACTGCATCAATAAGGCCATGGAGATGGCCTCAGGGGAATACCTGTATTTCGCCTCCGCCGACGACACGATCCTGCCGGGCTTGTTCGAAATGTCCCTGGACATGCTGGGCAGATACCCGGAAGCGGGCTTCAGTTGCTGCGAATCCGAGACCATCAGCATCCCCTCAGGGGCCATCGGCAAGAACCCCCGATTCCTCTCGAAGGAACCATGCTATTTGTCGCCCAGAGACCTGGCCAGATGGACGTCAAAGAGAGACGTCCCCATTTTCGGCCTCGCAGGCAAGATCGTCAGAGCCTCCGCCCTCATGGATGCCGGCGGGATCATCTCAGGGCTCCATTGGCATTCTGACGGCTTCGTATCGCTGGTGATGGCATTCAGACACGGCGTGTGCTACCTGCCGGCCTATCTGATCCGGATGCGGGAATATCCTGACTCCCTGGGCCAACTGGGGGTCAAGAACTGGCCGGCTAACAGGAAGATCCTTGACCTGATACTCAATCTGCTGCAGACGGAAGCCTATGAAGATGTCCGGGACTTCTTTAAGACCACTCCGGTTCTAGCGCATTTCGGCTGGCCCATCGTTTATGCCATGCTCAGCGACAAGAGGTACCGGCAATTCTTATCCGTTGGATTGGGCCATGAGATACTGTGGAATCGGCTCAGGAACATGATCTCGCCGTTCGTGCCCTATCCGATCAAGACCATCTATCGCAGGGCGCGCGATCGCATCACAGGCTGATCACTGCGGCCGGCCGAGCGCTAGCGGATCGCGCCGCAGATGGCGCGCAGGAGGTCCCAGATGAAGCCCAGCCGCGCCAGGACCGCGGCCAGGGATGCCACTTCCT
>JAQUNT010000379.1 GCA_028717525.1 Elusimicrobiota bacterium | reverse complement strand
ACGACGCTCTTCCGATCTGGCTCAGATTCTCAAGGCGCGCCATGTCGGAGTGAAGGAGCTCAAGAACAACCTCTCCATAATCTTCAGGACCCGCAAGCCCATCGTCGCCACGGATCGGGGCCAGCCCGCCTACATGCTCATACCCTACGATGAGATGGTGAATCTCCTGGAGATGCTGGAGGAATCCCGCGACCAGGCCCTGGTCAGCTTGGTCCAGTCGGGGCGCAAGGCTTACTCGGCCGGAGGCTGGCGCCCTGCCGACAAAGCCTGGAAGAAGCTGGGGCTGTGACCTGATGCCGGCCTACTCCGTCGGCTTCGCCAGCGACGCAGTTCAGAAGCATTTTCTCAAGGGACTGGCATGCCTGCCCAGGCCTGTCGCTGTGCGGATCAAGGAAGCTGTGGACTCGCTGGCGGACGATCCCCGGCCGCAAGGCAAGCGATTCAAGTTCCTTCGCCCGCCGGTCAGCATCGCCCATCTGGTCGCGACGCACCGGCTCCGGGTGGGAGACTATCGGATTCTCTACGACGTGGACGACGACTCCAAACGGGTCGTGCTGCTGGCTTTGAGGAGACGTTCCGAAGGAACCTACCGCCATTGACGGAGCCCGGCTTGAACGATGCTCTAGGGATTGGCCAGAGTCTAACGAACCAGTCCGATTCCACCCTGAGGGGGAGGCCAGACGCCCATCCGAGATGCTCTGTAATCTAGCCAGCGAATGAGGGCCAGACCGGCCGACGCCAAGAGAATTGCGGAAATCATCGCATCCCGCGAGATGCCCCCGATCCTCTCCGTCCTCGCCGAGTATGGCTATTGCGGAACTCAAGACCCCAGCGCCCAGAACCACTACTGCGCCGAACGAGCTGAAGGCGAAACCCCAGATCAGGAACCCGATGCCATGACATAGGACAAAGACAAGTCCGATGTTCATCAATAACCCGCTCACCGGCAAATGACCACCGCCCCGGCCAGCCGAGACCCAGAGAATCACCCCCAGGATGGTACACAGGCAGGCGAAGGGCACTAGTTGGAGAGCGGCGAATGTGCGCATCGCTGCGGTCAAGACCGGAAGGAGCGGATAGACGAGATAGGAGAAGACCGAGGTCATCTCAAGATCACGAATTGCATCGGCTCTAGATCCAATCTCACGGAGCGCGCGCCGTTGTCCGGGTCGGGGTGCGACTCCACCGTCACTTCGCCCCGGCCGCCGTACAGGTAGGACATGCGGCTGCCCGCCGGGTGCAGACCGGCGTCCACCACGACGCGGTCGGCGCGCTTCTCCGTGGTCGAGGTGTTGTAGGCCACCAGGATCTCCTCGTCGTCGAGCACACGCGAGAAGGCCAAGGTGCAGGGGTGGGACGAAGGCAGGCCGAAGTCCCGGCCGTTGCCCGACACCTCGCGGAAGTACATCCGGCCGAAGCGCAGGCCGGGATGGGCCTGGTTGACCTTGGCGATCTTGGAGACCTCCCGGTAGATCCGGCAGTCCTTGTTGAGCAGGTCGCGCCCCGGATCGTCGAGGTCGAACAGCGCCTCCCGGATGACATGGTCGCTCTCGCCCTCGCCATGGAAGCCCTGCTCGGTCCCGTAGTAGATGCAGGGGGTGCCCAAGGCGCAGATGAGGTAGCCCACGGCCGCGACGACCTGTTCGTCGCGGGCTCCGGCCGCGAAGCGGCGCTTGTACATCTGCCCGATCTGGTCGTGGTTGTCGAGGAAGGTCACCATGTAGCGGCCCAGCTCGCCGCGGCTGAGGGCCCGCTCGCGCAGGGCCTCGTAGCGGCTCATCAGGGCCAGCGGGTTGACGAAGCCCTTGATGACTCCGGGCAAAGTCCAGTAGAGGGGGAAATCCAGCACCGAGGAGAGCCCGTAGTAGATGGTCTTGCCGTCCACCTTGCCCGCGGTGTTGGGGCCGGTGTAGCGGTTGATGGCGTCGTCTCCGGCCACCAGCTCCCCGAACAGGAAGAAGTTGCGCTTGCCCAGCTCGTAGGCGTACTCGCGCATCTCCTGGCAGAAGCGCGCGATGGCGGTCTCGCCCATGTGCTTGACCGCGTCCATGCGGTAGCCGTCGATGTCCGCCTCGCGGATCCAGTACTTGTGCGCCTGGTTGATGACGGACTGCAGCCTCAGGCCGGCCGGGTCGTCCTCGTTGTTGAAGCCCTTCAAGGAGTAGAAGTCTCCCCACTGGGTCTCCGGGAAGCTGTCCCAGCCCCAGTCCCGGATCTGGCCGCGGCGGTGGAAGGCCGCCGGGTCGCGCAGCTCCACGGGTACCGGATAGTCCGGGCTGCGCCAGCCGCCGAAAGGCCAGGGCGCCGCGTCGTCGCGGTACCAGCGGGGCTGGTCCCCTTCGTAGTACCAGACGTCGCCGCAGTGGTTGGCCACCGCGTCCAGGAAGACCCTCATGTTGCGCTTGTGGGCCTCGGCGACCAGCTCCACGAGGTCGGCCTTGGTCCCGAAGCGCGGGTCCACGGCCAGGTAGTTCCAGATCCCATAGCCGTGGTAGCTGTCCGAGCGGGGGTCCGGGTCGTTCTCGAAGATGGGGCTCAGCCACAGGGCCGTGCAGCCCAGGTCCTGGATGTAGCCGATGTTGCGCGTGATGCCCTTGAGGGTGCCGCCGCAGAAGCGGCGCAGTTGCTCCGGGGTGCCGCTGCCCCTGGACCGGGCCGGTCCTCCGTGAGGCTTCCTCTCCAGGTCGTCGTGGAAGCGGTCCACCATCAGGAAGTAGATGAACTCCTCGCGCCACTCGCGGTCGCTCGACCAGTAGCGCCGGCCCGGCTGCGGGCTGAGGTCCAATCCCTGGACGGATCGCGGTTCAGGCATGGCGTCCTCCTCGGCTAGCTCTCGGCGACGATGGGCAGGCGGATCAGGAAGGCGGCGCCGGAACCGGGCCGCAGGGTCAAGGCACCCCCCAGCGAATCCTCCACGATGCGGCGGCTGATGGCCAGGCCGAGCCCCGTGCCCTCGCCCTCCGGCTTGGTGGTGAAGAACGGCTCCCAGATGCGCTGCGCAATCTCCGCCGGGATGCCGGGACCGTTGTCTTCCACGCTCACGACGATCTCCTCGCCCTCGCGCCGCGTGCTCAGCCGGATGCGGCCGCCTTCGCGGCGCGCGGCCCGGATGGCCTGGTGCGCGTTGGTCAGCAGGTTGAAGATGACCTGCTGGAACTCCACCCCGGAGAGCGTCGTGCGCGGCAGGTCCGGGGCGAGCTGGGCCTCGAGCTCAAGCCGGTCCAGGACCCAGTCGTGCTCCTTGAGCGCCACGCATTCCCGGATGAGGGCGTTGACGTCGCAGGGCTTGCGCGCGCCCGTCTTCTGGCGCGAAAAGGCGAGCATGTCCTGGATGATCTGCCCGCAGGCCCGGGCCCGGTCTTCCATGCGCCGGAAGATCCGCTGGGCCTCTCCCGGGGGCAGGTCCTGGCGGCCTCCGACCTCCGCGTAGCCCAGGATGGCGGCCAGCGGAGACTTGAGCTCGTGCGCCACGCCCGCGATGAGCGTGCCCAAAGTGGCCAGGCGGTCCATGCGCTGCAGCCGCTCGCGGGCCTGGAGCCTCTCGGCCTCGCCGCGCCGCCGCTCATCCGCCAGGCGCTCCCGCGCCTCGCGCTCGCGGCCCGCGACCTGCATGACCACCGCGGCCGAGGCGGCGATGATGGCCGTCTTGACCAGGAGCTCGACCGCGCCGCCCCACCCCTGCCGGGGCAGGACCCCGGCATAGA
>JAQUNT010000378.1 GCA_028717525.1 Elusimicrobiota bacterium | reverse complement strand
CCACTGAGCCAGGATCAGGGGATAGCCGGGCATATAGACGGTCATGGGAGGGGCCCCGGGGGCGCTGAGCTCCCGGAACCCGCCGGAAAGCAGGGAGCGCGCTCCTATGAGATAGAAGGCGTCGTCGTTGAAGAAGCCCACATAGTAGGCCCGCAGGCAGAGCAGGTAGAGGACCGCCAGGCCGGCCAGACAGGCCAGCCGCGCCGCTTTCGGGGACACAATACTCAATTCTGGTCTACCCCTCGGGTTGGGAAGGGATTGAGTATTGTGTCCCCAAACTCCGGGCCAAGCCGCGCCAGAGTTCGAAGGGGATCTCCTCGGCCCGCGCGGAGGGAGCGATGCCGAGCTCCGCGAAAGCCGCGGCCACCTTCTCTTTCTCGAGGCTCAGGCCGCGGGCCAGCACGCCCAGAGCCATCTTGCGCCGCTGGCCGAAGGCGACTTTGGCCACCCGGAAGAAGGCGGCCTGCTCGCAGGCGCAGACCAGGGGCACGGGACGCCGTCTGAGGAGCACCACGGCCGAGGCGACCTTCGGGCGCGGCCGGAAGCACTCGCGCGAGGCTTCGCAGACGAGCTCAACCGTGGCGTGGATCGCCACGGAGAGGGTCAGCAGGCCGTAGTCCGCGCCGCCGGGCTCGGCCGCGATGCGCTCGGCCACCTCTTTCTGGAACATGAGCACGGCCAGGCTCCAATCCGGCCAAGGCAGGATGCGCTGGAGTATGGGCGTGGCGACCGCGTAGGGCAGGTTGGCCGCCACCTTCCAGGGCCCCGGCCCCAGAGACCCCAGGTCGAACTGCAGGAAATCCGCGTTGACCACGCGCAGGTTGGCGGGGCCGCCCAGCGCGGCGGCGAGCTGCGCCGCCAGCAGTCCGTCGAGCTCCACAGCCACGACCGCGCGCGCTCGGGGCAGGAGGGCGGCGGTCAGGATGCCGCGCCCCGGGCCGATCTCGAGCACGCTGTCTCCCGCCGAGACCCGCGCGGCGGCCGCGATGGCGTCGCGCACGGCGGTGTCGACGAGATAGTGCTGGTCGAGGCGCGCGCCCATGGGCTAGACCGGGCTGGCCAGGTCCGTCTCCAGACGGCGCAGCAGGTCCATCCCCGTCTTCCAGACGTCGCCCGCGCCCAAGGTCAGCACCGCGTCGCCCGGCCGCAGCTGGCGCAGCACGTCCAGGCTGCCGGTGAACGGCGCGCAGGCGACGCCGCTGCGGCGCAGGGAATCCAGGATCAGCGCCGAGCTCACCCCGGGGATGGGCGCCTCGCCGGCCGGATAGACGTCCATCACGAAGACCAGGTCGGCCTGGCGGAAGGCCGGGCCGAACTGCCGGGCCAGGAGCTGGGTCCGGCTGTAGCGGTGCGGCTGGAAGACCACCACGGTGCGCCGGCATCTCCAGAGCCTCGCCACGGCCTCCACCGCGGCCCGGACCTCGGTGGGGTGGTGGCCGTAGTCGTCGACGAACTCCACGGAGCCCGCCGCCCCGAGGCGGTCAAGCCGCCGTCCCACCCCTCGAAAGGCCGACAACCCGCGCCCCAGGCGGCTCAGCGCCAGCCCCAGGAACCGCCCCGCAGCGAGGGCCGCCAGCGAGTTGAGCACGTTGTGCCGGCCGGGGACCCGCA
This sequence comes from Elusimicrobiota bacterium, assembly GCA_028717525.1. Taxonomy (GTDB): domain Bacteria; phylum Elusimicrobiota; class Elusimicrobia; order UBA1565; family UBA9628; genus UBA9628. The sequence continues at coordinate 2,099 of JAQUNT010000378.1, read as the reverse complement.
GGCGGATGCGCGCCACGCGCCGGCCGAGGTAGCAGGCCTCGTAGCTCGACCCGTCCCGGCCCAGGCGCAGCGAGCGCGCCTGCCAGTCCGCCCGCCGCGCGATGCCGTAGGTGATGACGCGCGCGCCCAACGACGGGCGCAGGCGCGCCAGCTCCGGGTCGTCGGCGCAGAGCACGGCGGCGCCGTAGAAGGGCAGCCGCGCCAGGTGCTCCGCGAATGCGGCCCGCAGGTTGGCCATGGTCTTGTGATGGTCGAGATGGTCGTTGTCGATGTTGGTGACCACGGCGACCAGGGGCGAGAGGTGCACGAAGGAGCCGTCCGACTCATCGGCCTCGGTCACCAGGTAGTCGCCCAGCCCCAGGCGGGCGTTGGAGCCGATGTTCTTGATCTGCCCGCCCACGATCATGGTGGGCCGGGCTCCGGCCGCCGCCAGGGCCATCGCGGCCATGGCCGTGGTCGTGGTCTTGCCATGGGAGCCGGCCACGGTCACGGTCTTCTTCATGCGCCCCAACTCGGCGAGCATCTGCGCGCGCAGGACCACCGGCACGCCCGCGCGCCGGGCGGCGAGGACCTCGGGGTTGTCGGCCCGCACGGCGGAACTCACCACCACGACCTGGGCGCCGCGGATGTGCGCGGCCCGGTGGCCCGCGCTGAGGCGCACGCCCGCGGCCTGCAAGCGCCGGGTGATCGCGCTCGCCTTGAGGTCGGACCCGGAGACCCGGTAGCCGAGGTTGGAGAGGACCTCGGCGATTCCGCTCATGCCCACGCCTCCGACGCCGACGAAGTGCACGCGGCGCACGAAGGCCCGCATCGGGCCGAGGTCGAGGGGCATCAGCTCTTCTCCCCGGTCCCGCCGCCGCCCGCCGAGCGCTTGGGCGCGGCCTGGCGGTTGAGCCATTTGAGGCCTTCCTTGGCCGCGCGGCTCCCGGGATCGATGCGGCGCGCCTCCTGCAGGGCCTTGATGGCGCCGGCCTCGTCGCCCGTCATCACCAGGGCCACGCTGCGGCCGAGCTGGGCCGGCACGCTGGCGGAGTCCAGCTGCGCGGCGCGCATGAAGGCGGACAGGGCCCTCTGGCCGTCGCCCAGGATGGCGTAGCCCAGTCCCGTGGCGACCCACCAATCGCTCTGGTCCGGCTGGGGCTGGGGCTCCCCCGCCTCCGGCAGGGCCTCCTCCACCAGCCCCATCCAGCCGGTTCCGATCACCCAGAGGCCCAGGTCGTTGCCCACCTGCCTGGGCTCGTAGGAGACCTTGGGAGGGTTCTCGGCGTCGCCGCGGGCGGGGCCCGCGTCGGCGAGGCGCGTGAAGGTCAGGTCCATCCCCAGGCGCGTGTCGGCCCCCTCGGGCGCCGTCTTGAGCAGCGCCCGGAGGTCCTCCATGACCTGGCGGACCTGGGCGGCGCGCTCCTCGGGCCCGGCGGCGCGCAGCTGGTACTGCCGCCGCGTGGCCTTGGGCGCGCCCTCGGGGTCGGAGAGCTTCTGGGACAAGGCCTTGCGCAGGGAGGAGGCGCTCTCGACAGGGGCCTTGACCAGCCTGGGCTTGGGGACGAAGACCACGTCAACCTCCATCACCGCGCTCTGTTCGAGCGGGATGCGCTCCAGGTTGCGGGTGAAGACCGAGAGAGGGTCGTTGGGGTCGGTCGGCGGCTGGTCCGCGCCGGCGTCCCCTCCGGGAGAGGAGGATTCCTTCCCTCCGGGGACGGCGGCCCCATGGCCGCCGTATGAGACGGACAGGCGCAGCCCCCCGCCGCCCTCCTCGGGGGTAAGATGGAAGGCCTCGCTCATCATGGCGCGCGCGCGCCGGGCGTCTCCCGCCTGCAGCAGCAGGCGAGCTAGGCGGAAGCGCGCCACCGCGTCGCGCGCCTTGAGGTCCACGGCCCTGCGGAAGCTGCGCCGGGCGCTCTTGCGGTCCCCGGAGCGCTCCTGGGCCGCGCCCAGTTCCAGGACCGCGTCCTCGAAATCGGGGAAGAGGGCCAAGGCCTTCTGCAGGGAGTCGATGCAGTCCGAGTCCCGGCCCAGCCTGCGGTAGAGCAAACCGAGCTGATAGTGATAGAGGGGGTTCTTGCCGTCAAGCACGACGGCCTTGCGGGTGTGCTCCATCG
>JAQUNT010000377.1 GCA_028717525.1 Elusimicrobiota bacterium | reverse complement strand
CACGCGGCAGATGCGGCAGGAGGATCTGGCCCGGGCCGTGCTGGCCAGCGTCGGCGCCACCTGGGATGAGATTCCCGAAGAGCGCGCCGGCCTCAGCGACCTCGACTGGACCAAGGTCCGGGAGTTCCGGCGCCTGGCGGACAAGACCGGCAGACGCCGCATCCCCGAGCGGACTTCGCAACTCCAGTTTCTGCGCAAGCTTGGGCTCGTCCGTAAAGAGGGCGTCACACGCGCCGCCGTCCTTTTGTTCGGCAAGGAGCCTCAGGCCTTCTACGGGGAAGCTTTGGTTAAGGGAGGACGCTTGCGCGCAGTGTCCCTGATCGTGGATGACCGGGAGATCGCGGGGACCCTCTTCGCGCAGGTGGAAGGGACCATGGACTACCTGCGCGAGCGTCTGGAGACCCGCTTCGAGAGGACCGGCCGGCCGCGCCGCGAGGTCATCTGGGAATATCCCCTCGACGCCCTGCGCGAGGCCGTGATCAACGCCGTCTGTCATAGGGACTATCTCAGCAACGGCCAGACCCAGGTCCGCATAGAAGATGACCGCCTCGTGGTCATGAATCCTGGCGGACTGCCTGAGGGGCTCTCGGTCGCGGCATTGAAGCGCAGGCACGACTCCATCCCGCGCAACCGCCTCATCGCGAGGATGTTCTACTACGCCGGCTTCATCGAGCGCTGGGGCAGCGGTATAGGCAAGATGATGGACGCCTGCCGGGCCGCGCTCTTGCCCGAGCCGGCCTTTGATGCTGAGTCCGGCTTCAAGATCGTATTCTCCAAAGCTCGGCAAAAGGCCGCTCATGTGCCCCACAAGTACCCCACAAGTATCCCACCAGCCGCCGGCAGTCCTCCGTCGAGCACTTCCCCAGTGCCCCATAAGCGCCCCACAAGTACCCCACAAGCAGCCGGCGAGCGTCCCACGAGCGCCGGACCAGCTCCGGACCAGCTCCGATTGGTCGGTTTCTGCGCGCAGCCCAGAACCATCAAGGAGATGTTGGGCTTCATGGGCCTAAGGGACCGGGTGGATTTCCTGCGCAGGCATGTGCAGGCGATGCTCGCGCAGGGTCTTCTAGTCATGGTGAGCCCGGATTCACCGACAAGTCCAAAGCAGAAATACCGCGCAACGATGAACGGCCTGTGCCTGCTGCGCGGAAGCGGCTGAGACCCAATGCGGCCTAGGACCAATGCCGGACGAGGACTTCCCTTCCCAGCCTATACGCGCGCTCACGCGTGATGATAATATAGGGGCCTGTCATGCTGAGAGTCGCGGCACTTCTATTCTGGGCGCTCAATTCCCAAGCGGCCCTGACGCTCACGGCCGTCCGCACCGCCCCGGCCCCGGTCCCGGCTCTGCGCTCGGCCCAGCTCCTGCGGTCTCCGCTCTCCGGGCCGAACCTGGCCGCGCCGCTCCCGGCCGCGCCTTCTCTTCTGCCCGCGGCCCCGCCCCTGGCTCCCGCGCCGCGGGCCGTCGCTCCCGTCGCCCTTCTCGCGCCCGCGGCAGAGGCGCTCGCGGCTCCCGAGCCGGCCCGGCTCCCGGCCGCTTTGGGCAAGGTCTTCGACGGCTCGGCCGCGCCGGCGGCTTCCTTCGCCCCGGACTTCGCCCCGCCCGGCCCGGTCTCGGCTTTGGGCAGGCTCTCGGCAGCGGGCGAGGCCGCCTTCGACCGCTACGCCCGCGGCGGGCTCGGCTCGGCCCCGGAGTCCGACGACCAGCGCGAAGCCTGGACCAAGAAGAAGCTCCTCGACTACCGCGAGCTTATGGCCGAGATCTCGGCCGCCTTGCCCAAGGACGCGGCCTTCATCTACCCCTTCATGGGCCCGGACGCCGTGCCCGCGCTGCTGCGCCCCACCTTCCCCATCGAGCACGACCAGGACGACTTCCGCCGCGGCCGGGACCTGGCGGAGAAGTTCCTCGGCCTCGACGCCTCGGTCTTGGGGACGAATCTCCTGACCCGCGAGACCTTCGACGTGCGCCGCCTGGAAGACTACGCCAAGAAGGTGGACGCCATAGCCGGCCCGCGCGTCTTCATCCTCAAGGATTTCTGGCGCTACTCCCAGGACCACCCCGAGCTCCTGGGCCGCATGGCGGACCGCCTGCTGCGGCCCGGCGACATGGTCCTGGTCCTGCGCGAAGGCGACGTGCGCCTGATGCAGGGCGCCGAGGCGCTGGGGCTCTCGCGCGTGGGCCGCATCCGCGCGGTCCAGGACCCCGGGGACTCGCTCTGGACCGAGCATCCGCTCATGGACTTCAAGGTCCTGACCTTGCCCACGGCCTTCAGCCTGTGGGTCAAGGGCCAGGTCGCGGCGGCGCCCGCGGTCTCCCTCGCCAAGCCCGCCGTGTTGGAGCCCGGCTCCTGGCTGCCCGAGAACAAGGCCCGCCTGGAGCGCCTCATCCGCGAGCACGGACGCGGCTCGGCCCAGTACGACGCCAAGAACCCGCCCCTGGCCACCTTCGACTGGGACAACACCATGATCCGCAACGACATCGGCGAGGCGGTGTTCTACCGCGCGGTCAGGGAGCTGGCCTTCCGCTTCGAGGACGAGAGGTTCTGGAGGCTCATCCCCGAGGAGTTCGGCCGCGAGGAGCTGCGCCGGAGCTACGAGGCCGTCGCGCGCCTGCCCCTGGCCCAGGCGCAGGGCACCCCCGAGTACCGCCGCTACCGCAAGCTCTTCCACCAAGTCTACGAGCGGGTCAAGAAGGAAGGCCCGGACTTGGGCCTGGACTACGGCTGGCTGGTCCAGCTCATGGTCGGCTACTCCAAAGAAGAGGTCGAGCGCTTCGCCGACGCGACTTTGGCGGCCGAGCTGGCCAAGCCTCTGGGGTCGGAGCTCATCACGGATTCAGATTCGGACCCCGCGCCCATCCGCATCGCCTCCGGCATCCGCCCGCACCAGGAGATGTTCGACCTGGCGCGCCGCTTGAAGGAAGCCGGCTGGGAGGTGCGCATCGTCAGCGCCACGGCCGAGTGGGTCGTGGCGCGCGCCGCGGCCTTGGCCGGCATCCTGCCGGAGCATGTGCACGGAGTCCGGGCGCGCCTGCGCGGCGGCCGGCTCACCACGCGCCTGACCCAGCGCACCTGGGGCCAGGGCAAGGCGGACACCATCCTGCGCCGGGCGGGCCGGGCCAGCCTCTTGGCCGGCGGGGACAGCAACTCGGACCTGCAGATGCTCGAGCTCTCGCGAGGCGAGCGTCTGGTGGTGGATTTCGGCCGCGAGCCTCTGCGCGCCCAGGCCCGCGAGCGCGGCTGGCTGCTGCAGCCGCCCTTCCAGCTCTAAGGCTTGGGCGGAGCCAGGCCTTCCAGGACGAGCCTGCCGTTGGCCATGTCCAGCTGGAACATGAAGTTCTTCAGGAACGACATCCCCAGCAGCCCTTCCGCGTCCGGCCCGGGCGCGGCCAGAACCACCACCGGGGTCTTCTCCACGCGCGCCTCGCCCACGGCCAGAGAGTCCACCACGATCAGGCGGCCTTCCACCTTGCGGCCGTCCGCCAAAGTCGCGGTGACCACTTCCCCGCCGTCCAGGCCCGCCGCGGCGGCCACCTTCGGGGAGATCACGGTCTGGGAGGCTCCGGTGTCGACCAGCAGGGGCGCGGCCGCCCTGCCGTTGATGAGCGCCTCCACCACCAGGTGCTCGCCGACGCGCCGCGTGGTCACCGACTGCTTGTGGAATTCCGCGGCCATCTCGGCGAGCTCGCGGTCCACGTCCGCGTAGAAGACCCGGGCCGCTTCGTCCCGCG
>JAQUNT010000376.1 GCA_028717525.1 Elusimicrobiota bacterium | reverse complement strand
GGGTGATGGCGCCGCTGCGGGCGATCTCGCCCAGGTGCGGCCGGCGCTGCGGGCGCTTGCGGATGGTGACGCACAGGCCGCCGCGCACCAGGGGCGGGGCGATGACGTGCACGCGCGAGCCGTCGGCCGCGGATAGGTCCGCATAGGGGCGCGCGGGGCCGAAGCTCTCGGCGCGGCCGAGGATGGCCTTCAGGAAGGCGTCGATGTCGGCGGCTCCGGCCTGCACGGGCTGCTTTTCCAGGCGCGTGCCCGCGCGCTCCAGGAAGACGGAGCCGTCGTCGTTGACGATGAGCTCGATGACCTCGGGGTCCGAGTAGGCCTGCAGAAGGCTCTGGGCGGCGGACATGCCCTAGCGCCCCGGGGCCGCCTCGACGACGGGCGCCCGGCAGAAGAGGCAGTGGCGGTCCATGCAGCTGGGGCAGAACAGGGCCCCGCACGAGGTGCAGCGGTAGCGCTTGGGCGCGTAGGCGATGACCTTGCGGCACTTCGCGCAGACCTCTTGAGCCATGGACCCTCCGAAAGCGGCTCATTCTATCATAAAATCTTCTTATTATATGCGCCGCCAGGAGTTCGCCGCCCGGATCTGGTCCAAGCTCATGGCTTTCGACCGGGCCGAGTCTTTGCTGGAGCGGGGCGACCGGGTCCTGGCCGCGGTGTCCGGGGGGCCGGACTCCGTCTGCCTGGCCCATTTCCTGCGCGCCGTGGCCCGCCGCAAGGGTTTCTCCGTGGCCCTGGCCCACGTGCACCACGGCCTGCGCGGGGCCGAGGCGGACCGGGACGCCCGCTTCGTCCAGGCCTTGGGCCGGCGCTGGGGCTTGCCCGTCTCGGTGATCGCGGTCCCGGTCCGGGCCGCGGCCCGCGAGCGCGGCCAGGGGACCGAGGAAGCCGCGCGCAAGCTGCGCTACCAGGCCCTGGCCCAGGAGGCGCGCCGCCTGCGCTGCAACAAGGTCGCCACCGGGCATCACCTCGACGACCAGGCCGAGACGGTCCTGCTGCATCTTCTGCGCTCCAGCCGGCTGGAGGCCCTGGCTGGGATCGCGCCCGAGCGTCCGCTCTCCCGCGGAATCCGCCTCATCCGGCCCCTGCTGCCCCTGAGCCGGCGGGAGGTGCTGGCCTACCTGGAGGTCCACGGGCTGTCGCACCGCAGCGACTCCACCAACCGTGATACGAAGTTCACCCGCAACTGGATCCGCCGGAAGGTCCTCCCCCTGCTGGAGAGCCGCAACCCGAGCATCCGCGAGCGCCTGGCCGGATTCGCGGCCCAGGCCCGCGCGCTGGACCGCTCGGAGGCCCCGCAATAGGGACGGCGCTGCCCCTGGACCGCGAGGCCGCTCATTCCCTATCATCTACGCATGAGGAGCCTGATCCTCGCCTCCCTCGCCGTCCTCTCCTGCTCCTGGGGCGCCGGCCCGGCGCGCGCCGCCGACGACCCGAAGTACGATGCCAAGTTCGTGCTGTGGCTGGCCTACACCCAGGAGACCCTGCCCCAGGTCCCGGTCCAGATCCTCAACCTGACCCAGCGCGTCAGGGGCACACCGGGCTGGCTCTCGCCCCTGGCCTCCTATATCTTCAGACACGACGACATCCTGAGGGCCTACCTGACGCGCGTCGAGAAGACGAGGCAGAGATACGGGGTCCTCAATCCCTTCGACCTCGAGCTCCTGGGACTCATGAAGCGGCATCTGCTGGAGAGCAAGGAAGAGCTGCTGGCCCGCTTCGACCGGCTGACCGGGGAGCTCCGGATCGAGCGGCGGCCCGCCGCCGCGTCGGGGTGGACGGAGGCCGTCTCCAGCGCCGCCGGAGGCCCCGCTGCGCCCGCGCCCAAGGCCGGCGCCAGGCGCTGGGAGCCCGGATGCGGGTGCGATGTCGTCTTCGACGGCCAGGACTGGAAGCCCGCGGCGGGAGCCGCTTCCGGGAGCCGCCAGTAACGGCGGCGCCGCCGCGGCGCAGTCAGGTCAGCGGCGAGAGCAGGTCGTGGACCTTCAGCCCGGCCCCGCGCAGCAGCACCGGGCCGTGGCCGCAGCCCAGCACCTCGAGGTCGAGCGCGCCGATCTTGCGCACCGTTTCGCGCGCCGCCGCCGGGTCCTGACAGTGCCCGTCCGAGGGCACGGCGAGGCGGCGGCCGCGGTTGTTGACCGCGTCGCCGCAGAGCAGGACCCTCTCCGCGGGCTGGAAGAGACCGATGGAGCCCGGGGTGTGCCCGGGCAGGCGCAGGACCTGCCAATGGGGCAAGGAGCGCAGGGCCTGCCCCTCGTCGATGGGCACGACCACCTCCAGGGGCCGGTACGGATAGCACAGTCCCAGCAGGGATCGGACCAAGCGCAGGCCCAGGCTGGGCGGCGTCTCTCTGCGGCCCTTGACCGCCGGGATGTCGGCCGGGTGCGCGAAGACCTTGACGCGGTGGTGCTCCAGCAGGCCCCGGGCCCCCCCCGCGTGGTCGAAGTGGGCATGGCTGAGCACGATGGCCTCGAGATCCTGCAGGGAGAAGCCGTTGCGCTCCATCTCCTCGATGAGCTCGGGCGCGGCCGAGGGCTGTCCGGTGTCGAAGAGAGTCAGGCCGTGGTTGCCCTCGATGAGGTAGCAGTTGGCCAGCGCCGACTCCAAAAGGTAGAGGCCGCGGCGGATGCGCTGCATCAGCGCTCCACGATGCGCAAGGACTTGAGGAGGACGGGCTTGAGCGGCCGGTTGGAGTGTTCCAGCTCGTTGCGCGGCACCTTGGAGATGGCCACGGCCACCTCGAGGCCGTCGACCACCTTGCCGAAGAGGGTGTTGCGGCCGTCCAGGTCCGGGCCCGGGCCCACGGTGATGAAGAATTGGCTGCCGTTGGTGTCCGGGCCGAAATTGGCCATGCCCACCAGGCCCGGCCGGTCGTAGCGCGCCCGGGGATCGATCTCGTCCTTGACCGCGGCGCCGATGTCCCCGTCGCCCCGGCCCGAGGGGTCCCCGGTCTGGATCATGAAGCCCGGCACCACCCTATGGAAGACCACGCCGTCATAGAGCGGCTGATAGCGCACCTCGCCGTTGCGCGGGTCGCGCCAGGCTTTCTTCCCCGTGGCCAGGCCGATGAAGTGCGCCACGGTCTTGGGGGTCTTGTCCTGGAGCAGCTCCACGGTGATGGTCCCCATGGAGGTCTCCAGCACCGCGAGGGTCCCGGAGGCCTTAGGAGCCCTCTTGCAGGCCGCGGGAGCCAAAGCCAGCAGGAGGGCCAAGCCGGCGATGCGCTTCATGGGGTCAGCAGGTCCTCGGGGAAGCCGATGCCGAGGACCTTGAGTTCTCCTACGAGGGAGCGCGCCCGCGCGGCCACCAGGCCCCGCTTGGGCAGCCCCAAGGTCAAGGTCAGGGCCGCCTTCACGCAGGCCCCGCCCGCGAGCCCGGTGTCCGGGTCCAGGCCGGAGGGCAGGTCTATGGCCACGACCGGCTTGCCGGAGACCGCGACGGCCTCGATGACCCGGCGGATGACGCCCTCCGGCGCGCCGCTGGAGCCGGTGCCCAGGATCCCGTCGAGTATCACGTCGGCCCGCGCCAAGCCGGCCTGCAGCGCGGGCTCGTCCTCGGCCGGGAGGACGGGGACCCCGGCGGCCCGGGCGCGCTCCAGGTTGGCCCGCACCGGCTCAGGGTAGCGCGCGCGGGGGGCGCAGATGAAGACCTGGACTTCGGACCCGCCCTCTTTGAGGACCCGGGCCGCGACCAGGCCGTCGCCTCCGTTGGCGCCCCCGCCGCAGCAGACCGCGACCCGCCCGCCGCGCGGGGAGAGG
>JAQUNT010000375.1 GCA_028717525.1 Elusimicrobiota bacterium | reverse complement strand
CGAGGAGGACCACGGCGAGGATGGCGTTCTTCATGCCGCATAGCTTAGCAGAAACCGGGCCCCTGCGGCAGGCGCCGCGGGTTTGATATCATAGGGCCATGCGCATCACGCGCCGGGGGCTGCTCAAGCTGGGCCTGGCCGCGGCGGCGGGCGGGCTCCTGCCGCCCGCGCTGCGCCGGTCCCTGTGGGCCAAGTCCAAGGCCGCGCCGCCGCGTTCCGCGCCGGACCTCGTGGCGGTGCGCGACGGCGCGCCGGTCCAGATGTTCGAGGCCGGGATCCGGGCGCTGGGCGGCCTGGGCCGCTTCGTCAAGCGCGGCCAGAGCGTGCTGGTCAAGCCCAACATCGGCTGGGACAAGACCCCCAGCGAAGGCGCCACCACCAATCCCGACCTGGTCGGCCGCATCGTGACCGCCGCGTACGAAGCGGGCGCCAAGAAGGTCTTCTGCTTCGACCACCCGGTCAACCGCGAGGCGGACTGCTACCGCCGCTCCGGCATCGCCGACGCGGTCAAGCGCAGCGGCGGCGAGATGCGCTCGGGCGGGGACGAGCGGGCCTACCGCAAGGTCGCGATCCCCGGAGCGGGGCTCCTCAAGGAGGCCCTGGTCCACGAGCTCTACCTCGACTGCGACGTGGTCATCAACGTGCCCATCTTGAAGAGCCATGGCGGGGGGCGGATGACCGGCTGCCTGAAGAACCTCATGGGCGTGGTCTGGGACCGCCGGTTCTGGCACCGCGAGGGCCTGCAGCGCAGCATCGCGGAGCTGCCCCTGCTGCGCAAGCCGGACCTCAACGTGGTCGACGCCTTCCTGGTCATGATGGAGAACGGCCCCTACGGCGCCACCACCGACGACCTGGCCATGAAGAAGATGCAACTGCTCTCCGCGGACCCCGTGCTCGCGGACGCCGCCGGAGCCAGGATCCTGGGGATGGCCCCGGAGAGCGTCCCGCACCTCAAGCTGGCGGCCGAGTTGGGCCTGGGGCGCATGGACCTCGACCACGCCGCCATCAAGCGCGTCTCGCTGAAGGCCTGAGCCTTGGTTCCCCGCGTCCGGCTGCTGACCCAGACCGCGTTCCTGGGCCTGAGCCTGTGCGTGTTCTTCGGTCTGGCCGGCCGGGTCGTGACCGGGTTCTACCACGGCCTGCACGTCTTCCCGACCTTGGCCAGCCTGCCCTGGTTCTCCTTGCCGCCCCTGGGCCCGGCCTCCTTGGCCGCGGCCGGGGTTCTGCTCCTGGCCGCGGCCCTCTGCGGGAGGCTCTACTGCTCCTTCCTCTGTCCGGCCGGCTTCCTGCAGGACCTCTCCCGGCGCCTGGCCCGGGCCCTGGGCGTGGCCGGCCGCAAGACCTCGGGCTGGACCTGGCTGCGCATCCTGGTCCTGGCGCTCTGCGGGGCCCTGCTGGCGCGCCGCTCCTCCGCCTACCTCTACTTCGACCATTTCGCGAACTTGGGCCGGGTCTACGGCCTCGGCCATGCCCTGCGCTCCGGCGGCCCTTTGGGGATCAACTTCCTGCTGGGCCTGGCCTTCCTGGCCGTACTCCTGGCGGTGCCCCTGCGCTGGCCGCGCTGGTTCTGCGGCGCCCTGTGCCCTTCCGGGACCCTGTTCATGCTCCTGCGGTCCCTGGCCCCGGTCAAGGTGCGCAGCCTGGGCTGCGCGGGCGACTGCGGCGTCTGCGCCGGACTCTGCCCGGCCCAGTGCATCTCCGGCGGCCGCATAGACGAGAGACTCTGCATCGACTGCCTGGAATGCTCCGGCGCCTGCCCGACGGGCCGGCTGGCCTACAGCTGGCGACGTCCCGGGCTGGCGGCGCCCGCGGCTCCGGGAGAGGGGCTGACACGGCGGGATCTTCTGGCCGGAGCGGGCCTGGCCGCGGCCGGCTGGCTGGGCAGCCTCCCGCTAGCGCGGCTGCTGCGGCCGCGTCCGCCCGCCGCCGCGGTGGTCCCGCCTGGAGGCAAGGCCTACGCCTCCTTCCTGGAGCGCTGCGCGGCCTGCGACACCTGCGTGTCCGTCTGCCCCAGCCGGGTACTGGTCCCAGTGGGACGGGAGTTGGGCGCCCCGGGCCTGGCCAAGGTGAAGCTGGATTTCTCGGCCGGCTACTGCGCCTACGAGTGCAACGCCTGCCTGGCCGTCTGCCCGAGCGGGGCCATCTCCTACTTCCCCCTGCCGGCCAAGAAGCGCATCCGCATCGGCAAGTCGCGCCTCATCAAGGAGATCTGCATCCCCTACGCCTTCGAGCGCGACTGCGGCGCCTGCCAGGAGCAGTGCCCCACCGGCGCCCTGACCATGGAGCCCTTCAAGTCCGTGACCGCCCCGGTCCAGCACCAGGACTACTGCGTGGGCTGCGGGGCCTGCCAGTTCGCCTGCCCCACCCGGCCGCGCAAGGCCATCGTAGTGGACCCCCTGGACCTGCACGCCTTCGCCTCGCCGCCCAAGCGCGGCAGCAAGATCGACTGCCGCTCCTGCTCTTCGGGCCAGGGGGGGCAGGCCTGCTGGCGCTGCCGGCCGGCGGCCGAAGAGGCCGGCGGCTTCCCCTTCTGACTCCCCTGGCCGGCTTCTAGGGGGAAGTACTAATTGACGAATTGAGTTGAATCTGTCAAAATATCATCATGACCACGGCGGACCGGCGCCAGGCCATCCTGGTCGCCGCCTTCGACTGCTTCATCCAGTACGGCCACGCCAAGACCACGTTCGACGACGTGGCCAAGAAGGCGGAGGTGTCCCGGTCCCTGCTCTACACCTACTTCAAGGACAAGGAGGACCTTTTCCTCTCCGTGGCCCGGCAGGTCCTCGACGAGCAGCGCCGCAAGACCGAGGCCGTGATCGAGTCCGGCTCTGGAGCGGAGCGGGAGTTCCGCGACATCCTGGAGCTGTGGGGCGTGGAGCTCTACGCCAAGGTCTCGGACAGCGCCCACGGCCGGGAGCTGCTGGGCGAGGGGTACCGAGTCTGGGACCAGATCGGGCGCAAGTACCACGATTACCTGGTCCGCCTGCTCTCCGGCTTCGTGGGCGGCGCGGACGCCGCCGAGGTGGTGGTGCTCTCCATCCGGGGGCTGCAGTGGGATCATCCTTCCATGGCGGTCCTGCGCAAGCGCATACGCGTCCTGGAAGGGCTGGTCCTCAAGCACAAGAGGCGGCCATGACCAGGGCCTGGCTCCTGGCCGCCGCGCTCGCCGCCGCGCCCGCCGCGGCCCAGCCCGCGGCTTTGGAGCTGACTTTGGACCAGGCCGTGGCCCTGGGCCTGCAGCAGAACCTGGACGTGGCTCTGGCCGACGAGAGGCTGGCCTACTTCGAGGCCCAGCGCCGCCAGGCCATCGGCGCGGCCCTGCCCAGCATCAGCCTCTCGGGCCTCTACAACCGGACTTTGGACAACCCCAAGTTCTTCCTGGGGGGGCAGATCATCCCCTCCGGCCAGGACAACAGCATGCGCGGCACGGCCAGCCTCCAGCAGTACCTCTTCACCGGCGGGATGATCCGCCAGGGGCTGCGCGCCGCGCGCGCCGGGGTGGATGGGGGGAAGGCCCAGTCCCAGGCCGCCAAGGCGGACGTGGTCTTGACGGCCAAGAGGCTCTTCTACGCCGTGTGCCTGGCCAGCGAGACCGTCGCCATCCAGAAGGACTCCCTGTCCTTGTCCCAGGACCATCTGCGGACCATCGAGGAGCGCTACCGGCAGGGCCTCGACAGCGACCTGGTGGTCCTGCGCCAGAAGGTGGAGGTGGCCAACGCCCTGCCCGCCCTGCTGGCCGAGCGCAACCGGGAGGAGCTGTCGCTGACCATGCTCAA
>JAQUNT010000374.1 GCA_028717525.1 Elusimicrobiota bacterium | reverse complement strand
CCGAGCTGCGCCGCGGCGGCGACCGCGGCGCGGCGCTCAAGGCCGCGGTCCTGGCCGCGGCCCGGAGGATGGTCGGCTCCTACGCCGCCGTGGTGGTGGACCCCGTGACCCAGCGCCTGGCGGCCATCAAGGCCGGCAGCAGCCTCTACATGGGCCTGGGCCACGACGAAGCCAAGGGAGCCTTCCATATCGCCTCCTCGGACCTGGCCTCGGTGCTCTCGCGGACCAAGATGCTGCTCCCCATAAAGGAAGGGGAGTTCGCCCTCTACGACCACCAGCGCGCCGACTTCCACGAACTCGCGGGCGGCCGCCGCCTGCGCAAGAAGCCCGCGCGCAGCCGGCTCAAGGTCGAGGAGACCGAGCTCAAGGAGCCCTTCCGCTACTTCATGCAGCAGGAGATCTTCAGCCAGCCCGCGGCGGTCGCCAAGGTCCTCGGGCTTTTCTTGCGCCAATCCGAGCTGCTGGCCGCGGCCGACCGTTTCGCGCTCGTCCGGCCGGCCCTGGCGCGCCGGGCCGTGAGCCGGGTCCAGGACCTGGCCGCCCTCACTCACGCCGAGACCCTGCGCCGCGACTTCGCGCGCTTCGCGCGCGGCGCGGACTTCTCGTCCTTGCGCCGCCTGGCCGTAGGCGCCGCCGTGCCCAGCGGGCCCTTCGAGTCCTCCTTGGGCAGCTTCATCGAGGTGCTGGGGCGCCTGGCGCCGGGAGGCTCCTGGGCCGCCCTGCGCCTGCTCGACGGGCTGTGCCTCCGCGACGAGGCCGACGAGGTGTCCCGGCGCGTGCGCGGCTTCGTCCGTCTCCTGCGCCGGACGCGCCGGCAGGGCGGCGCGGTCTACATGCTCGCCTGCGGCACCTCATTCCACGCGGCCAAGGTGGCCGCGGTGTTCTTCAACCGCATCGCGGGCCTCAAGCTCCATCCCCTCCTGCCGGGGGACTTCCGGGCCGAAGCCGGCGCCTCCTTGGGGGCGGCCGACCTGCTCATCGGCATCAGCCAGAGCGGCGAGACCAAGGACCTCATCGACGTCTTGGACCAGGCCCGCGCCGCGCGCCGGGGCGTCAAGGTCGTGACCTTGGTCAACAACCTGAACTCCACGCTGGCCCTGGAGAAGACCGACCTCTGCATCCCGCTCTGCTGCGGCCCCGAGATCGCGGTGCCCGCCACCAAGAGCTTCATGAACCAGCTGGCCGTGCTCTACGCCCTGGCCCTGGCCGCGGCCGGTCCCGCCGCGCGGGGTCTGCGCCGGCGCCGCGAGGGCCTGCTGCGCGTGCCGCAGCTCCTGGAGGAGACCTTGGCCGGAGCCCGCGACGCGGTGGAGCGCGCCGCCTCCGAGCTCTTCCTGGCGCCCAGCATCCACATCCTGGCCACGGGCATGCAGGGCGTGGCCAAGGAGGGAGCCCTCAAGATCCGCGAGGTAGTGCTCAACCACACCGAGGGCTACGAGGCCTCGGAGTTCAAGCACGGGCCCAACACCATCCTGGGGGTGAACACCATCTTCGGCCTGGAGGCCGTGCTCGGAGCCCTGGCCCGGCCGGCGCGGCCCAAGCCCGAGCTGTTCCGGGCCCTCTACGCGGACTACCCGCTCGTCTTCGTGACCGGCCCGGCGCAGAGGGACGTCAACCTGACGGTCTCACAGATCAACACGCACAAGATCCGGGGCGCCGACCTCTACGTGGTGGCCGAGCCGGACCGCGCCCTGAGCACGGCCATATCCCGCAGCCGCGCGGCGCACCGGGGGCGAGCCGGTCGGGCCGTCCTCATCCCCCTGCCCAGGACCGGCGACGACCTGCTGCCCTTCTTCACCAGCTCCTTGGCCCTGCAGCTGCTGGCCCTGAGCATGAGCGTGCGCAAGCTGACCCGCCTCGACGCTTTGGGCTTCGCGGACCACGGCGTGCATCCGGACACGCCCAAGAACGTCAGCAAGTCCATCACGGTCGACTAGCCGGCCTCCCGCCGTACAGCGGTCCGGTCCCCGCAGGGGACCGGACCCCCGCGCCGACACTCCGGTCGGCGCGGTGCCGTTGTTCGACCTCCCTCGCCAGATGGCCGCGGGCTTGTCAAGTCTTTTTTTGCATCCGGGGAGCTGGCCGGAGGGGCTGTTTTGATCCATTTCTCGTCGGAGAACAGCCACTTTTGAATATGGGCCAAAGGGCCCATATTGGTCCTGGGTCTTTCGGCCCCTCCTTTATGGTATAATCGGCCCTAACATGAGTACAGGCCATCGCGCGCTCCATCCGAGCCGCCCGCAACAGCGCCGAGTGCGGATGGCGAAAAACCGGAGGTATGAATGCTGAAGACATGGCTCGCCGGACTCCTTGCCTGCGCGTCGCTTTTGGGCGCCAGGACCGCCGCCGCTGAGAAGATCGACTTCGACCAGGGCGTGGACGTCAAGGGCATCGTGCAGTCGCTGCAGGCCCAGGTCGCCGCGGAGACCGCGGCCGACAAGGCCAAGGCCGCCAGCTGGACCATCATGGTCTTCGTCAACGCTAAGAACAACCTGGAAAGGTTCGGCCTCCTCGACGTCAACGAGATGGAGAAGATCGGCTCCACGGACAAGGTCAAGATCGCCGTGGAACTCGGCCGCATCTCCGGCTACGACTCTTCGGACGGGAACTGGACGGGCCAGCGCCGCTACATCGTCCAAAAGGACAGCAACCCAAGCAAGGTCACCAGCCCGATCCTGCAGGAGATCCCCAAGGCCGACATGGGCGACTGGAACCACCTGGCGGACTTCGTGGCCTGGGCCAAGAAGACGGCCCCCGCCCAGCATTACATGCTCATCGTCTGGAACCACGGCAGCGGCTGGGACAAGAAGATCAAGAAGAGCGACCTCGTCATCAACGGCATCTCCTATGACGACGAGACCGGCAACCATATGAGCACCCCGCAGCTGGGCCAGGCCCTGGCCGCCATGGGCAAGATCGACGTCTACGCCTCCGACGCCTGCCTCATGGCCATGGCCGAGGTCGCCTATCAGGTCAAGGACCACACGGACTACTTCGTAGGCTCGGAAGAGACCGAGCCGGGCGACGGCTACACCTACGACACTTTCCTGGGACCCATCGCGGCCAAGCCGGCCATGAGCGCCCTGGACGTGGCCAAGGTGACGTCCAAGGCCTTCACGGCGCATTATGCCGCGCAGGGCGAGGCCGCCACCCAGTCCGCGGTGAAGTCCGCCTCCCTGTCCAAGCTGGCGACCATGCTCAGCGGCTGGACCCAGGCCGTCATGACCGCCAATGAAGCCGCGGCGGTCAAGAACGCCCACTCCCAGACGCAGGAGTTCTACGTCAGCGACAACAAGGACCTGCTCCACTTCGTCCAGCTCGTGGACGGCGCGTCGCAGGACGCGACGGTCAAGAGCAAAGGCGCGGAGCTGGAGAAGTACCTGGCCAACGAGGTCATCGCGGCCAACGACATCACGGGCGACAGCATGGCCAACGCCAAGGGCCTGGCCATCTACCTGCCCTCGTGGAGCTTCAACAGCGACTACAACGACCTCGCTTGGGCCAAGGCCACCAACTGGGCGCAGTTCGCGCAGTGGGTCAAGGGCTTGAAGCCCGACGTGGCGTCCCGCTGAGCCCGGAGCAGATCAACAGACGGCCCCGTCCTTGCGGACGGGGCCGTTGGCTTTGGTGCCACGGGTCAACTTTCTTAACTTACTTGGGACCGCCGGGTGGGAAAATCATAGAATGAGCCTTGCCATGGACACGCGCGCCGAGTTCTGGGGTCTGAATCCGAAGGTCGAATTCCTCAACCACGGCTCCTTCGGCGCCTGCCCGCTGCC
>JAQUNT010000373.1 GCA_028717525.1 Elusimicrobiota bacterium | reverse complement strand
CGTATTCCTCGCGCGCCAGGAGGAACTCCTCCAAGGTCAGGATGCCGGCGTCGGCCTTGCGCGTGCCCAACTGCTCGATGGCGTCCACCGGGGACGCTGCGACGCGCAGGTCCACGCTGAGCCGGGCGCCGGAGGAGAGTCCCTCGGCGATGAGCTTCAGGGACTCTGGGGAAGCCGGGGCATGCGCGGGAGACAGCAGCACGACCAGGGGCTCCTGCGCCGTGCCGATGGAGGATTCGCTGCGGCCTACGCAGGCGGCCAGGCCTGCGGCCAGGACGAGCGGGATGGAGAGCCGGTTCATGGTTTGTCGCATTATTTTAACCTCACAGGAAGTAGTCGAAGTCCCTTTCCGTCCTGACGTAGCGGCGCAAACGGAAGATGTGGGCCGGGATCCCCTGGGGGTCGAGCTCCACGTAGTTGCGGTTCCCCCGCCAGAGGTAATGCCTCTCCGCCAGCAGGTCGTGCACCTGATACGGCTTGTCCGCGGCCAGGCCGAACTCCGGCAAGGGCAGCTCCACCCAGCCCGACTGCTTGTGGTTCGGGTCGAGGCTGACGATCACCAGGACCACGTTGCCGCCGGCCTGCTTCGTGTAGCAGAGGATCTGCTCGTTGTCGCAGCGGAAGAAACGCAGGCTGGAGTCGTTCTGCAGGGCCGGGTTCTCGCGCCGGATGCGGTTGACGCGCGCGATGTGGGCGCGCAGGCTGTCCTTGCGTTCGAGCGGCCAGCGCTTGAGCTCGTACTTCTCCGAGTCCTTGTACTCCTCGTGGCCCGGCTCGCGGGCCGCGCCCTCGCAGAGCTCGAATGCCGGACCGTAGATGCCGTAGCTCGCGCCCAGGGTCGCGGCCAGCACGTGCCGGACCAAAAAGGCCGGCCGGCCGCCGAACTGCAGGTACTCGGTGAGGATGTCCGGGGTGTTGGGCCAGAGGTTGGGCCGCAGGAACTCCTTGAGCTCGGTGCGGGTCAGCTCGTGGAAGTAGCTCTCCAGCTCCCACTTGGAGTTGCGCCAGGGGAAGTAGTTGTAGGACTGGGAGAAGCCCGCCTTGGCCAGGCGCGCCATGACCTTGGGCCGGGTGAAGGCCTCGGCCAGGAAGATCAGGCCCGGGTCCCGGCGGCGCAGCTCGGAGGTCAGCCACTCCCAGAGCGCGAAAGGCTTGGTGTGGGGGTTGTCCACCCGGAAGATGCGCACCCCCTGCTGCATCCAGAACTCGAAGATGCTCTTGGTCTCCTCCCACAGGGCCTTGTGGTCCCGGCAAGTGAAGTCCAGCGGGTAGATGTCCTCGTACTTCTTGGGCTGGTTCTCGGCGTAGCGCAGGCTGCCGTCGGGCCGGGCCTTGAACCACTCCGGGTGCTCCTTCAGGTAGGGATGGTCGGGCGAGCACTGCAGGGCGATGTCCAGGGCGATCTCCAGCCCGTGGTCCTGGGCGGCGGAGACCAGCTTGCGGAAATCCTCCACCGTGCCGAGCTCGGGGTGGACGGCCTTGTGCCCGCCCGTCTCGTCTCCGATCGCCCAGGGGCTGCCCGGGTCGTTGGGCCCGGCCTTGAGGGCGTTGTTGCGGCCCTTGCGGTGAGTCCTGCCGATGGGGTGGATGGGCGGCAGGTAGAGCACGTCGAAGCCCATCTCGGCCACGTAGGGCAGGTGCGCGGCGAGGTCCTTGAAGGTTCCGTGCAGACCGGCCTTGGACGAGGTCGAGCGCGGGAAGAGCTCGTACCAGGCGCTGAAGCGCGCCTTGACCCGGTCCACCGTCACCGCGAGCTCCCGGCTGTGGCGCACGAAGGCGGCGGGGTCGCCCCAGTCCACGACCAGGCTGGTGAGCTCCGCGGCCGCCAGCCGGGCCGCCTTCTCGCGGGGGTCGCCCTTGGTCTCCAGGTCCTGGGCGAGGTCCTTGAGGCGGCGCGCCTGCGTCTTCTGGCCGGCGGCCTCGGCCCGGCCCGCGGCCGCGGCCGCCAGCTGCGCTCCCACGGGCAGCTCCGGCCGCACGTCCTGGCCAGCCTCCAGGCGCTTCTTGAGGTCTCTGAGCCAGGTGAGGAAGGGCTCCAGCCGGCCCTCGACCGTGTAGAGGTAGCGGCCCAGCTCCGCGACCGTGAATTCGGCGCGCCAGCGGTCGTTGCCCAAGGGACGCATGGGCACCCGGGTCCATTCCGCGTCGTCCTCGTGGCGGTAGAGCATGAAGCAGACCAGCTCGTCGTGGCCGTCCGCGAACACGTCGGCGTCCACGGCGACGGGCTCGCCCACCACCCGCTTGACCGGGAAGCGCCCGCCGTCGAGCTCGGGGCGGACCTTCTCCACGACCACGCGCCGGTCGGGCCCGGCGGAGGGCTTCTTGGGCGCGGCGGGCGCGGGGGCCCGCCGGGGATCGGCTTTGGCGGCAGGCCCGGGCAGTCGGATCGACGCCGCTTCCCCGCCGTCCAACGCTTTCTTCTCCAAGTTCCCTCCCTTGCTCCTAGCGCATGCTCCTGCCGTAGGCTACCATGCAGCGGGGCGCCAAGTCCAGTTCCGTCGGGCCGCCGGCCAGCCGTTCGGCGGCCGGACTGCCGGGCCCCCCCCACTGCGGCTGGGCCGAGTCCAGGAGCTTGGCCCAGCCGCCCCCGGACAGCTCCAGGCGCAGGCGGCCGGGGCGCCCGGCGAAGTGCAGGACGAAGAACGCCTCCTCGGAGCCGGCCCGGCGCCGGACGACCAAGGCCCGGGCCTCCTCATGGACCTCCGCGTCGAGGTTCCCCCGGTCGCGCGCGGCCAGCGCCGGGTGCTCCCGGCGCAGGGCGTAGAGGCGCTGGTAGAAGCCCTGCAGCAGGGCGTGGCGGCCCTTGCCGCGCAGGCCGAGGTCGAGCTTGCAGCGCTGGAAGGTGGCGGGGGCGTTGGGGTCGGGAGCGGCCCGCCGGGGCCAGCCGCGCTCCGCGAACATCCGCTCGCGGCCCCGCCGCACCGCCGCGGCCAGGGCGCGGTCCGCGTGGCTCGTGAAGTAGAAGAAGGGAGCCTTCTCCCCGTACTCCTCTCCCATGAAGAGCAGGGGGATGTAGGGCGAGAGGGCCACGGCCGCGGCCGCGAGCTTCAGGGACTCGAAGTCCGTCAAGGACGCCAGGCGCTCGCCGCGCGGGCGGTTGCCGGCCTCGTCGTGGTCCTGGCTGTAGACCACGAAGCGGGACGCGGGCAGGCCCCGCGCGCTGCGGCCGTGGCTGCGCCGCCTCCAGGCCGAGTACTGGCCGACGTAGACGTAGGCGTCGCGGAAGGCCCGGGCCAGGTCCGCCAGTCCCGAGTAGTCGCGGTAGCAGCCGGCGGTCTCCTCGAGCAGGGCGGTGTGCAAGGCGTGGTGGAAGTCCTTGCTGTACTGGCTGTCGCAGCCCCAGCCGCCCTGGGGACTGGGCGTGACCACGCGGGGGTCGTTGAGGATGCTCTCCGCCACGATGTGGACGGCGCGGCCCTGGGACCGGGCCAGGCCGTGCGCCGCCTCGGTGAGCTCCTCCACGAAGGGCCGCGCCGAGAAGTCGCGCAGGGAGTGCACCGCGTCGAGGCGCAGGCCGTCGGCGTGGAACTCGTCGAGCCAGCGCAGGGCGCTCTCGATGAAGAACCGGCGCACCTCGTCCGAGCCCGGCCCGTCGAGGTTGACGGCCTCGCCCCAGGGGGTGCGGCACGCGCTGAAGTAGGGGCCGAAGTCGCGCAGGTAGTTGCCCTCCGGGCCGAGGTGGTTGTAGACCACGTCGAGCAGGACGGCCAGGCCCTTGCGGTGGGCCGCGTCGATGAGCCGCTTGAGGCCCTCCGTCCCGCCGTAGGACTCCTGCACGGCGAAGGGATAG
>JAQUNT010000372.1 GCA_028717525.1 Elusimicrobiota bacterium | reverse complement strand
CCCCCGGCCTGCGGAAGGCCGGATACCTGACCCAGAAGGAGCCGGGGCCCGAGCCGAGCCACGGCTGCGTCAAGTTCAGCGCCCAGGTCCCCTTCCAGGTCTCAGGCAGGAACTTGGCCTGGGAGGTGAGGTCATACTCCCGATGCGACGGGGTCCCCGTCACCGTCTCCCCCCGGCCGGCGCAGAGCAGCGCCGTCGCCGCGCACAGCGCCGCCAGCCCGGCCGCGGCCGCCCGCTTGCGCTCCGGCAGGACCAGGAAGGAGATCCCCGCGCAGAAGGCCATGGCCGCGACGCCGAGGATGATCTCCAGCCCCGACCCGGTCCAGCCCAGCACGGCGCAGGCCAGCACCGCGCTCCCCGCGACCGCGAGCCGGAGCTTGGCCGGCGGCCCGTCATCCCAAACGCAGGCCAAGGCCAAAGGCGTGCAGACCAGGAGGAACGCCGCCAGGAAATTGGGATTGCCCATGGTGGAGAACACCCGCGCGCCGAACGCCCCCTTCCAGATGAAGGGATCGAGCCCCAGGCGCTGCAGGAGGCCGTAGAGCACGACGATCGACCAGCTGGCCAGGATCACGCCGAAGGTCTGGCGCGCGTCGCGCCTGGAGAAGACCGCCAGCGTCATGATGACGGCGAGCAGAAAGCACTCCTGCTGGAGGAAGCCGTGCAAAGACGCCCAGCGGTTCGCGGCGGAAGCGAAGCGCAGCAGGTTCCAGAGCAGCAGCAGGACGGCGGGACCGAGCACGGGCAGAGCCCGGGCCGGAAATTCCAGCCGGCCTTCCTGGATAATCCCCAGCAGCCAGGCGGTCAGGGCCGCCAAGGTCCCCATCTGCACCAAGGAGATCTTGATCATGCACGAATCGTAGGTGCGCAGGTAGAACGCGATGGGCAGCACGATGGCCATGGCCTGCATGAGCAGGACCAGGATCCGGCGCCAAGACCAAGGACCGGCGACTAAAAAGCCGAAGCCGATGTTCATGGCACCCCCGGGAGGACGGACTTGGCTGTGCGCGGCGCGCACACGGACTGGGGCGCGTCGCTGCAGCCCTGGCTGGGCAGGCCCGGGCCCAGGATGGAGGCGGAAACGGAGAGCAGAAGAGCCGCCAGGCTCCCGGCCAGAGCCAGGACCGGCGGCAGGACCGGGAGCGGGTCCCAAGACTCAGCGACGGCCTGGGAGCGAGCCGGGCGGGCCGCGGCCTTGAGCAGGGCCTCCTTGAGCCCGGCCGGCGCCGGGCGCGCGGGCAGGCCGCGCAGGCCGGAGAACAGCCTCTGCCAGGACGCGGCCTCGGCGCGGCAGCGGGGACAGCGCTCCAGGTGCCCGCGCACCCACCGGGCCTGCGGCTCCGCCAGCCGGCCCTGGACATGAAGCTCAAGGATGCTCCGCACGCAGGCGCAGATCATGGCTTCTCCTCCGTCGGCTCATCGAGCCAGGCGCGCAGCTGCCGGCGCGCGCGGAACAGGCGGCCGGCCACGCTGCCGACCGGCCAGCCCAGGATGTCCGCGGCCTCCTCGTAGCCGCGGCCCTCCACGTCTACGAGCAGCAGGCAGGCGCGCTGGTCGTCGGGCAGCCGGGCCAGTCCCGCGTCGATGCGTTCCCGGGTCTCGCGCCGTTGCGCCGCGGCCTCCGGCGATTCGGCCGCGGGCTCCCTGGCGGCCGGCGCCGCCTCGGGCTCCAGCGCCTGCTCCCGGCGGCGGCTCTGGCCGCGCCGCCGGTTGAGGTAGACCCGGTAGAGGAGGCGGTGCAGCCAGCCGCCGAAGTCGAAGCTCGGGTCGTACTGCGCGGACTTCTCCAAGGCGCGCACGAAGGCCTCCTGGACCAGGTCCCAGGCGTCCGCCTCGTTGCCGGTCAGCCGATAGGCCGCGGCGTAGGCGCGGCCGCTGTGCTCCTCGATGAGGCGCTCGACTCCGGGCTGGTCCTGGCGGGTCATCTCGGCAACGGGCACATATCTAATACACCGCCGCGGCCGGGAAAAATACGGTATGCGGCCCTCATGCGAGCCTCTTGGCTCGGCCTTCCCAGTCCACGAAGTATATCCCCGGGCCGTTCTCGAAGAAGAAGCCGTCTTTGGCTACGTGCCAATAGATCCTCCTGTGATTAAAGTCGTTCGGCAGGTCCCACCAGCGCTCAAGCTTGCCGCTGCGCATGTTCACTCGGACCAGGAACCTATATTCCGCGATGAGCCAGAGCGAGTCTTTTTCACGCCGAAGCACGACGGGAGAACCCCACGGCGTCTCTTCGTCTACGGGCCACTCCTTGGGCAGTCCGCTGAGAACCGGCCACAGGAATAGCGGCCTAAGGAATTCCCCTTCCGCGGTCAGGATGTGCAGGGAGTAAGTGTCCCGGGGACCCCAAAAACTCCCGTCCGGGAGAAGATCCAGATTATGGTTCGCATGCACTTTCCAGTTACCGCTCCTGATGCCCGGGCCCGGCCAATACAGACGGCTGCGGCCCCTGCGCTCACGCACCTCCAGATAGTTCCTGAAGCCGGATTCCTTTTCAATAAGGAACAGGGCTTTGCCGCCGGCCAGGGTCGCGGCGGTCCATGGCTGATCGTAGGGTTTCTTGTACAGACCTTTGAGGGCCAATCCTTCCTTGGCCCAGGCCTGCGCCAGAAAGGAGTCGCAACCGCCAGGACACGAGACCAAGGCGGGCCATCTCTTCAGCTCTATCCGAAGGAGCGCACCCCCGTTTCTTTGCACCAGCACCAATTCCCGCCCCAAGAACGCGAACTCTCCGCAAGGGACGTTGCTTTGGCCAGGCCGCTCCGCTTTTCCCCTCTTGCTCCACCGCCAAAGCTCGCAACCCGCCCCGGCCGCCAAGTCGGAGGAACGTGTCATGAGCCAGAGCCGGCCTGCCGCGTCCCAGGCAGAATCCTGGACCTTCTGGCCGTACCACGCCCAGTTCCACTGGAAGAGCGCAGCGTCTCCCTCAATAAGGGCGGTCTTCGTCCCATCCGGCCCGAGCCACAGGATGTCCCCGGCCTCGTTCTCGATCAGGGCACCGCTCAACTCTGCGGCTCGTACCCCGGGGAGCTTGGAATGCGCCAGTTGTTGTGACAGCTGGCGCGAGCGGTCCCGATGAAAGAGGATTGGTTCAAAGTAGGGCGGAAGGACCAGATGTGGATTGCGCGCCAGATTGACTCCGGAATCGAAGACCGCGCAAAGACCCGCCAACAGCCCCGCGCAGAGCATGCCGGCCAAGGCCAATCCCCTGGTCCGACCGATGCCGCCTCCTCGCTCGGCCCAAGCCGCGCCGAAGGCCAATGCTGCGGGGACTCCGGCCAGGCACAAGACCGCGCACAAGGCACCGCTCCAGCCGAAGTAGGCGTCGCCCATAAGGAAGGCCTCCATCTGCGGCTGAGCGCCGAACACCATGCAGAGGGATACCGCCAAGGTAAGCACCGCGCCCAGCAGACCACCGGCCAGGCCGTTTCTCAAGACGAAGGAGCAGACGAACCCGGCAAGAAGCAAGTAGAGCGGCGGCACCGCCAGAAGAACGGAATAAACGGCCTTTCCCAAAATGGTGTGCGGCATGAAAGAGAACCAATCGGGGTTGAGGTTCCAGGCGAGAGGGATGATGAGAGCGCATAGAACCAAGAAATAGACGGCTGCCGCTGACAGTCCGCCGGCGGCGCGCTGGAAGGGAGAGCCGGGCAGAATCGACTCGGCGCTGGACGAAGGCTCCTGGCGCATCCCGGCGCCGGCCGCGGAGCCCAGCAGGATAGCGCTGAGCGGCAGGCCAAGAATTGCGCAGAACAGGGCCGCGGCCGCAACACCGTCATGCGCTGTGATGGGGGACAAGG
>JAQUNT010000371.1 GCA_028717525.1 Elusimicrobiota bacterium | reverse complement strand
CGATGAGCAGGCCGTTGAGCTCGTAGCGCTCGTTCCAGAACTTGAGCGCGGAGAGGGCCCGCACCGAGTTGACGTTCATGGTGCTGAAGAAGGCGACCACCACCACGCGGCGCTGGCTCACCTGTTTGAGGGTGAGGGGCTGGGCGTTGAGCCAGACCGTCTCGCGCAGGAACTCCGGGGCGATCGGGGTGTAGGTCCGGCCGGCCCGGCCCGGCACAGCGGCGGCCAACAGCAGGGTTGCGGCCAGGAGGACCCCCGGGAGCGGCTTCATGGCGCCGGATGCGCCGGCGCGGGCCGCGCCGCCTGGAGGATCTCGACGAGGCTGGAGAGCATCTCGGCGCGGTCGGCCTGGGCCGCCTTCTGGTAGATGGAGATGAGGTTGCGCAGCATGCGCGCGAGGATGTCGCGGGCCGTGGCGGGCGCGACGAACTCCGGCCGGAACTCGTAGCCGCCGTGCGCAAGCATCTGCTGGACGTCGGCCAAGGTCATGATGCGGCCCCGGTTGTAGGCGTCGAGATAGCTCGTGACGCCGCCCAGGCGCACTCCCACCAGGAAATGGCCGGGCGTGGCCACTCCGTAGACCGGCAGGGCGAGGCGCCGGGCGATGATCAGGTAGAGCACGGAAAGGCTGACCGGGATGCCCCGGCGCTGCTCGATGACCCGGTTGAGATAGGAGTTGTCCGGGTCGTAGTAATGCTTCTCATTGCCGCAGAAGCCCAGGACCGTGAAGAGCTCGCTGCTGAGCTTCTGCAGGGCCTGCGCGGGAGACGGGTCGGCCGGCAGCGCCTGGCGCACCTGCTCGGCCAGCGCGTCGAGCCGGCCGCGGCAGGCGGCCTCGTCCAGGTCGGGGTAGCCGAAGCGCGCCACCAGCCAGGCCCCGCTCTCCAGGTCCGGGGCCGAGGCGGCCGCGAGCCTGCGGAAGTCGTCCTGCAGGGCGTGGAAATGGAGCCGGCGGGCCAGGGCGTCGGCCCGGGCGGTGACGTCGGGCGCGCCGCTGACGCGCAGCTCGTCGAGGAAGGGGAGCGCGGGAGCCCCGACCTCTAGGATGTCGCGCTGGATGCGGTCCAGGTTCCGGGGGTCTTCCTCGTCGAGGAGGGAGACCAGGCTGCGGATCTCGGTTTCCGAGAAGGCCTTCATGACGATGGTCTAGTTTAACATGAGCCGACGGCTCTCTTCAAGACGCCGAAGGCGCTGCGGCGCGCTCGCGGCGGACCTTGAGGACCTCCCAGGCCGGGGGGACGCAGGAGATGACGATGATGGCGAGGATGACGTAGTGGAAATGGTGCTTGACCGCCTCCAGGCCCGCGAACTTGTAGCCGGCCAGCAGGAAGGCGGAGGTCCAGGCCAGGCCGCCGGTCACGTTGTAGAGGGCGAAGCGGGGGTAGCTCATGGTGCCGATGCCGGCGACGAAGGGCGCGAAGGTCCGCACGAAGGGCAGGAAGCGCGCCAGGATGATGGTCTTGCCTCCGTACTTCTCGTAAAAGCGGTGCGCCTCGTCGAGGTGCTTGCGGTTGAGCAGCCAGGAGTCCTGCCGGGAGAAGACCTTGGGCCCGATCCACTTGCCCGCCGCGTAGTTGACCGCGTCTCCCAGCACCGCGGCCGCGCTGAGCAGAGTCCAGACCCAGCCCAGGCTGATGGGGGAGCCCTCCCGCGCGGCCAGGGCGCCCACGGCGAAGAGCAAGGAGTCCCCGGGCAGCCAGGGCGTCACCACCAGGCCGGTCTCGCAGAAGACGATGAGGAAGAGGAGGCCGTAGAGCCAGGGCCCCAGCAGGGAGGCCCACTGGTTGAGGTGGACGTCGAGGTGGATGAAGATGTCCAGGCCTTGGCGCAGGATATCCATGAGGGAGGGATTATAGCAATCTCCCCGCCCACATATTGTAGAATCCAGGCTCTCGGGGACATCCGGGCATGAACAGCATCAGACCGCGGGAGATCCTGGACATCCTGCAGCTCCTGCGCGCCATCGAATCCGCGGCCGGAGGCGGGACGCGCACGGTCCTGGCCACCTTCGTGACTCTGGACGGCTCGGTCTTCAGCCGGGCCGGGGTCATGGCGGTCTTCGTGCCGACCGCGGGGTTCTCGGGCGACGGGATCATCGCGGTCACGGAGCTGCAGGGGCCCCTGCGCCGGGAAATCGACGCGGTCGCGGCGGGAGGAGGCCCCCGGCTGGCCGTCCTGGACCTGGCCGAGGACGATCCGGTCCTGGCCCTCGGCCTGGGCCCCCCGGGCCGCGTCGAGGTCCTGCTCGAGCCCGTCGACGACCGCGTGCGCGAGCACTTCATCGCCATGCGGGAGTCCCTCCTGCGCAACGAGGGCGTGGTCTGCGGCCTGGAGATCGAGGGCTCGGACCTGGGGCGCCGCTGGCTCTACCGCGCCGACGACCCGCAGGTCAAGGAATGCTACGAGGAGATCAGCCCGGAGCTCGTGGAGACCTCGGTGGCGGGCCGGGTGCAGCGCACCTTCCTCTGCCCCGTCCATCCCATGGGCAAGGCGCTGGTGTTCGGCTCGGGCCCGGTGGCCGCGGCCCTGTCCCGGCACCTGGCGGAGCTGGGCTTCTCGGTCTTCGCCGCCGATCCCCGCCCCGGCCGGCTCAAGGGCCCGGATTGGCAGATCCCCGGCGTCGCCCTCATCGAGGGCGGCTGGGACCAGGCGCGCTCCGTGGCCCAGCCCGACGAGGAGACGTCGGTGGCCGTGCTCACGCGCAGCTACGCCCTCGACCTGGAGACCCTGCAGGGCGCCTTGAAGAGTCCGGCCTCCTACGTGGGCATCATCGGCCCGCAGAAGCGCACGTTGCGGCTCCTGGCGGAGCTGGCCGCCCTGGAGACCCGGCCGCGGCCGGGGGTGTTCTTCGCTCCGGCCGGCCTGGACATCGGCGCCGAGGCTCCGGCGGAGACCGCGCTCTCCATCGCGGCGGAGATCCTGGCCGCCCGCTCGGGCCGCAAGGGGGGCAGGCTCTCCTCGCGCCGCGGCGGCGTTCCGGTGGCCCGGACCCGGGCGCGCGTGCCCGGCCTGATCCTGGCCGCGGGCGCGGGAACGCGCTTCGCGGGCGGCAGCAAGCTTTCCGCCCTCTTCGAGGGCAAGCCGATCCTGAGGCACGTGGTGGACAACGCCCTGGCCACGCGGCTGGACCCCGTGATCGTGGTCCTGGGCTGCGCCGCGCAGGAGGGGCTCCAGGCCCTGGCCGGAATCAAGGACCCTCGCCTGCGCGTGGTGTTCAACCCCTTGTGGGAAGGCGGCCAGACCTCTTCCTTGGAGGTCGGGTTGCGCGAGATGCCGCACCACGCCCCGGGCGCCATCAAGCTCCTGGGCGACATGCCGCTGGTCAAGCCTTGGCTCATCGAGCGCGTGCTCTCCGAGTTCGAGCTCTCCGGCCGCCTAGCCTTCCCGGTCTACGAGGGTCCGGACGGCCCGGAGGGGGGCTTCCCTCTGGCCATCCCGCGCTCTCTCTTCGGCGAGGTCAAGCTCCTGGCGCGCGACGACTCCGACGAGGCCGCGGCGCGGGAGCATTGGGCCGAGGCCGTGCGCATCCCCCTGGCCGACGGACGCAGCCAGGCCGACATCGACACCGCCGCGGACCTGGCGGAGCTGGCCCGGCCGGCCTGAGCCGGCCTCACAGCCAGTCGTTGAGCGCGATGCCCAGGCCGAAGCTGGTGGTGGAGTGGTTGTACTCGATGAGGCTCTGCCCGAAGCCGTTGAAGAACACCGCGTAGGCCCGGAAATGCCCGCCGATGGGCACGCTCGCGCCCAACTGGAGCGCGCCGTGCGCGAAGGCGCTCTCCAGCAGGTTGCGCGCCTGCAGGGAGAGC
>JAQUNT010000370.1 GCA_028717525.1 Elusimicrobiota bacterium | reverse complement strand
ACGAAGAGCCAGCGCCGCCACTGATTCTCCGCGGCCAGCCGGGCCAGCACCAGGCAGAAGCCGCCAGCCATCAAGTACAGATAACGGTCCGCCACAGGGTTGCGGGCCACATCCGGCGCCAAGCGCAGGAAAGGCAAGGCCGCCACGCCCATCCAAAGCAGACCAAAGCGCAACACCCCATCCTTCCGAGCCAGCCACAAAGCCCCCAGGTACGGCACCACCGCCAAGCCCCACCAGACGCTGTCAGCCAAGACCCGCTCCCGGCACAGCGGGAAAGGGAACACCAGCATCTTAAGACACCAGCCCAAGATCGTCGGAGCATGAGGCATGGACCGCGGCACATACTCAGCCGCGGCCGGCGGCACCAAGAGGAAGAACCTGAACCACACATACGCCACAGCCGCACAACCCAGCCAAGCCAAGCCCCGCATCTGCGGACGCAGCTTGCCGCCCCAGCCGTAGACCACCATCAGCCCCAGCGCGACCAACGTCGTTTCTTTGCATAGAAGGCCCAGCACGAAAAGACCGCAGCACTCAGCCAATGCCTGCCGGCAGCCAGACTTCTGCTCCAGCCAGTCCAGCCAGCACAACAGACAGCCCAGGACGCAGGCGAAGCCCAGCACATGCCCCTTGAAAGCGGAGATGTTCAGAGCCTCGGTATGCGCGGGGAAGAGCAGGAACAACACCCCCGCGGCCAGACCGACCCTGAAGCTCAAGCGCTGGCCCAGCCGGAACAGCAGATAGGCGTTGA
The DNA here is from genome assembly GCA_028717525.1 of Elusimicrobiota bacterium. GTDB lineage: Bacteria > Elusimicrobiota > Elusimicrobia > UBA1565 > UBA9628 > UBA9628. The sequence continues at coordinate 3,075 of JAQUNT010000370.1, read as the reverse complement.
GCGCATGCGCCAAGATCCCCAGCAGCCGGTACAGCCAAGGCCGGGAGTGCGTGAACCAATGCAGAAGCGTCACCAAAGGCTGATACGTCGCCTCCCGCGTGTACTGGAAATAGCTCAAGGAGAACAGGTCCTTGAGGAACAGCGGCAGAGGAAGGTCGAGGCTGGCGTTATCCGCCACGAACCGCACATCATCCCCCACCACGGGCGCGCCCAGCGTCATCCCGTAGAGAAGAAGGGCCAGCATCGCGAAGCCCGACCAGACCAGCCACTGCGAGCTCCTCATCGCGGCCTAGTCCCGCGCCTGGGAGAAAGCACAGCGCTTGCGGAAATCGCAGCGCGGGCAGAAGCTCGCGTCCGGAGGGAACTTCCCAGCCTCGATCTGGTCCGCGGCCTCCCGGATCATGGCCCGCAACTCCCCCTCGCCCGCAGGATCGTAGGGGACCGTGACCTTGCGGCCCTCGGCCACGAAATACATGGTCAGCAGATCGGGCTCCATGGCCAAGGCCTCGCGGCAGCCCAGGCCGTAGAAGCGCAGCTGCAGGTCGTCGCGCGGGACCGTCTCGTCGCCGGAGCCGTAGGTCTTGTAGTCGATGACCTCCAGGCGCCCGTCCGGATGCCGGTCGATGCGGTCGATCATGCCCCGCACCTCGTGGCGGCCCAGGGGGTAGACGAACTCGCGCTCCACGGCCTCGATGACGGTGCGCCGCTGGCGCTCGTCCTCCAGATAGCGCTCCAGGATGCGCCGGCCCTTGGCCCGCCCCGACTCGCGGGCCGGCTCGTCGGCGTAGCCCGCGTTGAGCCAGCGGCTCTCATAGCAGGCCCAGAGGTCGTCCTCGGCGGGATTGTCCCTGCGGTGGAAGCACTCCAAGGCGCGGTGCAAGGACAGCCCCAAGGAGCCCGACGGCGTCAGCGGGACGCGCCAGCCCGCCACGAATTGCAGCTGGTACTTCCAGGGGCACTCGCGGTAGACCCGCAGCTTGGTGAAGCTGATCTCCACACTCAGCCCGGAGCGTGCCGGAAGAAGTCCAGGAAGGTGTCTCCGTACTTCTCGCGCCGCACCCGCACCCAGCCCGTCGGAGCCTCCACCTGCTCCTTGACGTGATGCTGGCACACGGCCCAGCCCCGGGGCGCCAGCAGCCCCGCTCCCGCCACCCGGGCCAAAGCCGGCGTCGAGTAGGACAAGGGCCGCTTCTGCGCGTCCTTGTACGGCGGCCCCAGGAAGACCAGGTCGTACTGCGCGGTCCCGGAGCGGAACGGGACCCAGGACAGGTCGCTCAAGGCGTTGCCGAAATGGACCCTGGCGCGCTGCGCGAAGCCGGCCGCGGCCAGGTTGCGCGCGATGAGCTCCGTGCAGCGCCGCTCGAGGTCCACGAAGAAGACGAACCCGGCTCCCCGCGAAAGGGCCTCGATGCCCACGGCGCCGGTCCCCGCGAAGAGGTCCAGGAGGCGCGCGCCCGGCACCAGCCCGGAGAGGATGTCGAAAAGCGACTGCTTGATGCGGCCGGAGATGGGGCGCACGCCCGAATCCTTGCCCGGGCCCTTGATGTGGCGGCCGCGGAGCTGGCCTGCGATGATGCGCATAAAGCTATTCTAGCAAAGCGACAACCCAGCATTTGCTAGAATAGCGCCCCATGGCCACGCGCATCATGGTGGTGGACGACGACCCCCTGGTCGGCGAGCTCTCCTCCGCCCTGCTGCGGGACGCGGGCTACGAGGTCGAGCTGGTCGACGACAGCATCCGGGCCCTCGAGCTCATCAAAGCCAAGCCCCCGGCCGTCGCCGTCCTCGACATCCTCATGCCCGGCCTCGACGGCATGACCCTCTGCCACCGCATCAAGAGCGACCCCGGCACGAAGGAAGTGCGGGTGGTCATCGTATCCGGCAAAGCCTTCCACGCGGACCGCAAGCGCGCCCTGGACTACGGAGCCGAGCTCTTCATCGAGAAGCCCTACGACGTGGACACCTTCGCCAAGCAGGTCGCCGCGCTGATCGCCGGGCAGGCGCCGCCGCCGCCGGCCGCGACCGAGGAGGCCAAGCTCGGGACCCAGGAACAGGCCGGGGCCGAGACCAAGCTCACCATGACGGTCTGGGGCTGCCGCAGCCTCTCCCCGTTCAAGGGCGGCGAGCCCTCGCGCTACGGGCGCAACACCTCCTGCGTCTCTTTGGAGACCGAGAGCGACATCCTCATCTTCGACGCGGGCTCGGGCATCGTGCCCCTCGGCCGCGAGATCGTCAAGAACGGCCGCTACAAGGACCTGTGGCTCTTCCTGAGCCACTTCCACCAGGACCATTTCGAAGGCCTGGCCGAGTTCGCGCCGGCCTACACCCCGGGCTACAAGCTCAACATCAGCGGCGCCAACGACCCGGGCCAGGCGCTGCAGGACCGCGTCCAGCGCATCTTCGAGACGGCGCCGCCCGACCTCGGCGCCCTGCAGGCCGAGCTCCAGCTCTTCGAGATGATGGAGGAGACCTACGAGGTGCTCCCCGGGGTGCAGGTCTCGCCCTACTTCGCCAACCATCCCGGCACGACCCTGGGCTTCGTCATCGACCTGGCCGGGCTGCGCTTCTCCTACTCCCCGGACGCCGAGATCTACGGGGAGGAGGGCACCGCCCTGCAGGACTACGACGAGCGCCTCGGCCGGCTCATCCAGGGCTCCGACCTGCTCGTCCACGACGGCCGCTACCTCGATTCCGACTACCAGACGCGCAAGAACAACGGGCATTCCAGCTACGTCAACACCGTGCACCTGGCCGCGCGCAGCGGGGTCAAGCGCCTGGTCCTGTTCCACCACGACGACGCCTACACCGACGCCATCCTCGACCGGATCGACGCCGACGCCCAGAAGATCGTCGCGGACAAGGGCTACAAGATGCAGGTCGTCATGGCGCGGGAAGCGCTCAAGATCGGGATTTGAGCCGGGCGATGCACGCCTAGCAGCAGGGCAGGCGCGCCAGCGTGAGCACCGCCTCGCCGGTCTCGTCCTCCTCGGCGCAGAGCTCGTAGATCAGCCCCACTCCCGGGGCGTAGAACCTCTCGCCGCTGCCCCCGTCGCCCCCGGCGATGAGATAGACGAC
>JAQUNT010000369.1 GCA_028717525.1 Elusimicrobiota bacterium | reverse complement strand
GCCTTATGGTTGAGGACGGCGCGCATCTGGGGAGAAAGGTGCTCCTTGGCCAGTAGCGCGGCTACGGCATCAGCCTCGAGCGACTGGGCTGCAGCGCTCTGCGCGCCGCCGGCTCTCTTGAGCCGAGGCTTGCCCTGCGGCAGGTAGCGCTGGTTCGCCCGCGCTAGCCCACCGGCGTCCATGCCGAGTTGGACCCCGACCAGCCGTACCTTCTCCTGATAAACGGCGATCTCGCTGGGCGAGGCGCAGGGCATGGCGCAGCCTTCCTGCACGTCGCGGGCCGAGGTCAAGGCAGCATTGAGCTTCCCGCAGGTCTGGAGCGCTTGGGCGTTGCCCGCAGGAGGGGCCGGGATCTTTACCGCTTGGTCGAGGGTCTTCTGGCCGGGTTCGTGCGTGGTGTAGAGGGTCTGGGCTTGCGTTCGGGCGCGCGCCAGGATCTGCGGGAAGGCATTGGGGTCAGTCGCGCTTTGGGCCGCCCATGCGCCCAAGGGGATGAGTAGGAATAGCGCCGCTGGGATGGAGGGGTTCATGGCACTACTAAGTATGCCTCCGCAATCCGAATCCGTCAAGATATGGCGGGCCGCGCCCGGGGATTTGCTAGAATCCGGCAGCGCCATCATGAGCGACCAAGACCAGCCGCCGCCCCGGAAGACCCCTGCCCTGCGTTTCGCCGCGCATGTGCTCTACCTGCCGCTCATTGCGGTGCTGTGCTATTTGATCGTGCTGTTCCTCGTGATGCTGGTCCAAGGCAAGCCCGGCGGAGCGCGCTTCCTCCTATACGGCGCAATGCTCTTCTTCATCGGCCGGCGCTACGCCCGGATCTATCGTGGGGAGATTGACGGTCCCCAGCTCTGGAAGGACGTGGCGGCCCTCGGCGTCATCGACTTCATGTTGGTCGTTCTGTGGCTGGACTACTTCTCTTGAGCCCGCACGCCTATTCCAGGACCTTAGGCAGGAACAGACCGACAAGAATCAGCGCGGAACCGCCCGCCAGGAGAGCGTAGGCGACGAGGTTGCCCAGCGCTGAAAGCGAGTCGCCCACGCCTTCGTCGATGACTCCTGCGCGCTTCTTCTCGAGCTTCCGGGCCAGCAGCCGCCCACCCACTGCAACGGCCGCGCCGACCACGCAAAGGGCTACAGTGACGAGAGTCATCTTCTCCTAAGTCCGTTCCTTCAACGCCCAATCACGCGGAAGAAGATGCCGACAAGGATCGAGGCACCCCCGGAGAGCATCAGGAGTATTCCTCCTACTGCAAGCAGCCCCCTAGGGCCGAGGTCGAAGTGCCGGAAGGATTTCTGGTCTTCGGGCCGATCGTCGCGGAACTTATGGAAGAGCCACCATCCCAGGCCCAGGAAGACCAAGCCTGCGGCGACAAAGATGACGGTCAGCATCAACGTGCGGTCGTCTTGCTGGTACATTTCGCAGCCAGACGTCTACTTTGGCATCGTCCGCTTAGGAACGCGCTGCGGCATCGGCGCGGCGTTCGGGTCGCCCATGACAAGCTCAAAGCCCTTGGTGATGGCGCCTCCCACCACATCGTTGACCGTCGGAGCCAAAGGACGGCCCATGGATATCACCGCCCCCATGTTCGTGCCGATCTGCGTCTGGCTGCGGCCGAGCCAGTTGGGCAGGGATTGATAGACTGCCGCGGTCGGGGAATAGCGCAAGGAGAAATCGTACTTTGGCACCGTGCCGTTGGCCAGGGCCTTCTCGAAGGTCGAGATGTTGGCTTCCAGGCCCTTGGCGTAGCGCGCTTTGTTCAAGGAACCCGAACCCATAAAGCCCGTGGCGCGGAAAGCGCCGTTCTCGAACTGGTTGTAGGCCTGCAACTCCATGGCATCAACGCGCTGGGCGAAGAGCAGCCTCTCCGCGTCGTCGAGCTTGTCATAGCTCGTGCCCATCTGCTTGAGCAAGGTGGCGCGGACCTGGTACTGTTGGGCCGCATGGACCACCTCGTGGGCGCCGCCGAGCCGCGTATTGATGACGATCGCGCCCGCATCGCCCTTGGCCATGCCCATGCCCAGAATGCTGCGGTCCTCGATCACGGAGATGCCGACGTTCTTCTGCGCTCCCGCCTCCTTGAGCCCATTGAGAATCTGCCGCGCGTTCTTCGCGGTGACCTGCTTACCTTCCCCGGCTGCGGCCTTGATGATGTTGCGCACTTGTCCTGCGACCTCGCCCGCCGCCTCCTTGCCGACACCTCCGCCTAGTTCAGCAATCTCAGAGCCGGCTTTCGTCGTACGGTATATCGCTGTGCCGCTCTTGATGCCGCGCACCGAGTTGGCGACCCCGCCTGCCTTTGAGATGGCGGCGACGCCTGGGACGAAGTTGAGCGCTGTCAGTATGGTGTTCCCTGCGACCTTGGTACCGTCCCAGATCAAAGTGCCGGTGCTGGCGTCGCGATTGAGGTCCCAGGTCGTCTGGTCGCCACTCTGCTCAATGGCGCCAGTGCCACCGATGTGGTAGAAGAACTTCATGATCTTGGCGCCCGTGGCCACCGTGCCGGCCTTGACCCAATGGCCTTGGGAGGCCACGTCGTCCTGGCGCTTTTCCATGTCGTCCCAATACTTATAGGCGCCCGTGGCCCAGCCGTACTCGAAGCCCGGCTCGCCCATCTTGGGCGCGTGTTCGGAGATGGGGGAGACCAGGGCCGGCACCTTCCCGTCCAGCCCGCTCAACCCGGCGGGCAGCCGCACCCGGGGCATCTTGGCGATTTCGGCGAGCTCTGCCTGGGTGAGCACGGCATTTTGGTTGCGCCGGCCCACGATCACGGCCTTGCCGTCACCGTCCGTGAAGAGCAGCCCACCCAGGCTCTTGGCGTACTCGCCCGCTTTCGCCGTGACCCGGCTGGCGATCTGCGGGCTCAGCTTAGGGTCGGCGAGCAGGCGGCGGGCGGCTTCCGCCTGCATCAGGAGCTCGGCCTGCGTCTTCTGCTGGCCTTGGCCGGCTGCCCGCACCCGGTCGCCGTAGAGCTGGAGCAACTGGCCCTTCTCGGCTTCGGTGGGCCTGCGCCCCAGCAGGCCTTCGGCCGCTATGCCGATGGCCTGATGGTGCACCTCGATAGGGTCGTCGGGGCGGCGTCCGAGCTGGACCGCCAGAGCCTGCTCCTTGAGCGCGCCGAGCCCGCGCACCTTTTCCCGGGCCACGGGGGGCGGGATCAGCCCGACGATGACGCTCTTGCCGTCGTCCGCCGGGATCTTGCCCGAGAGCTGCTGGAACACCCCGCTGGTCAGCTTCTGATCCACGGGCTCGCCGGCCAAGAAGGCCTTGGCGGCTTGGGTCTGGACATCCCGGACAAGGTTCAGGAAGACGCCGGAGTTAGCTGGCCAGTCGGCCAATGATGCGGTCGCGGCGCTGGCCGCGAAAGCAGGCGGAGCGGCGCCCAGTAGCGAGATGATGACAGCAAGGGTCGGGGTATTCATGGAGGGGTCTCCAACAATGAGTGTGACCCCGGAGCCTTGATTTGTCAAGCCGTCAGGAGGCTTTTATCTGGAATTTTAGATATCCATCTAACGTTTAAAGGAAGGCAAAATTTAAAGCCCTCTCTTGACAATAGCGGTTCTCGGCACAATACTATGGGTCTAGAGAGGGTACCCCCATGAATCCCCGCTCCCTGCTCGCGGCGTCCTTGTGCGCCTGCCTCATCCTTCCCGCCCCAGGCTGGTCAGCCCAGCAGTCCCCGCCCAATTTCGATACGGCCCTGGCCCAGGCCAAGGCCGCGGCACGGCAATCCTTCCAGTCGCACAGGCCCGGCCGGCCCTACGCTGACGCGGTGGTGAAGCTTCCCGTTGCCCCGGAGGACGCCCAGAAGAAGCTCAACCTTGAAGCCTTTAA
>JAQUNT010000368.1 GCA_028717525.1 Elusimicrobiota bacterium | reverse complement strand
GAGGCTGCGGTTGCGGCCGCGGAGGCTGCGGGCGCGGAGGCTGCGGCTGCGGGCGCGGAGGCTGCGGCCGCGGAGGCTGCGGGCGCGGAGGCTGCGGTTGCGGCCGCGGAGGCTGCGGCCTAGGCTGCGGACGCTGAGGTTGCGGCTGCGGCCGGGGAGGCTGTGGTCGCGCCGAGGGGTTCGATCCGCCGCGGTTGCCGTTCCCCGGCCTCTGCGGGAAGGCCAAGATCGCCGACGCTTTCTTGACCTCCGCGAAGTTCTGGGTCACGGCTGCGAAGGCGAACGGGCCCTGCGCATAGGCCGCTGCCAGAACAATGGCTGTTAGTTTCGACTTGTTGATCATGACACCTCTTGCTGTATGAAGTATTCCTGCTCTATATGAACGGCTTGGGTAACGTCTGAACCGGACCAGGCAGGTCCGGGAGGAGGGATTACTTCCTGGAATTCAGCTGCGGAGGACTTACTGGACTGCGCTCTTGGGGGACCTTCCAGGCGTAGACGAGCCTGTTGCGAGAGCGCTCTGTGCCGAGGGTGATGTTGACCGGGGGCAGGATGGCGAGGGGAGACACGGGCTTGTCGCGCCTGACCACTTCGAGGTCATGGCTCGAGCGGCGGCTTAAGCGGGAGCCAAAGGAGCGCGACCCGTGATGCTTCCAATCCTGGCGCAGCACGGTCTTGGTCAGGGCCCGGAAGCCCACGGTCGGGCCGAAGTAGCTGCGGCTGGGCTCGCAGGCCCTGGTGACGGCCACGACGCGGACCCCGCTCAGATTGAGGAGGAGCAAAGCCACCGTGATCGCCTTCTTGCAGCGCCCTGTCATCCTCATCCTTATATCCCTTCGCCTGGAAACGCGGCTGAGCCTTAAGGCCCAGACCATTCTAGCACGCTGGACCCACTATACCATAGGTCCTTGGACCCAGCCGCCGCTAGGCCTAACGGCCCACACCCTGGCCCACGAGGCGGGGGCATGCTGCAGGCCTGGGAAGAAGCTACTCGGCCTTCTGGATCTTCCGGCTCAAGAGCAGGAACCTGACCGCGCGGTAGAACTGGGCCAAGGCCACCAGCCCGACGCCCACGGTGAGCACGGGGTGGATGAAGAAGGCGACCGCAGCCAGCAGGGTAGCCCCGGCCCCCTTGACCGCCGCGTCCTTCATCTTGGCCGAGACCTCGCGGTCCAGGGCCTGCAACCCCGCGACGGCCTGCGCGGAGGGAGCCTGCATGGAGTCCCTCGCCAAAGACATCTCGTAGAGGCGCTCGATGCGCTGGGTGGTGTCCGGGTGCGTGATGAAGAGGTTGAACAGGAAGTCGTCCTGCTTGCCCACCACCATGTCGGAGAGCGCGTCGCTCTGCGGCAGGGCGTCGGCCTTCTTGAGCTGCTCCAAGGGATTGACCGTGTAGAGGTGCGCGTTGGCCGCGACCAAAGGCAGGCGCCGCGCCGGCAGCTTGAAGCCGGCGGCCGGCCGCCAGGTGGTCAGCAGGCCCAGGGCCAGAGCCAAAGCCTCGGGGTCCTGGCTGAGCTTGGCCCCGTCCTCGTCGGCCATGCCCTCGTTGGACCGGGAAGAAGCCATCTGGGTGATCTGCAGGACGATGGGCGCCCACAGGGCCGCGAAGACCCGCAGCAGGGCGGGCAAGGACTTGACCCCCAGGCCCGTAGCGATGGGCTCGATGCCCATGCGGCCGTCCTTGGGCTCGGGCTTGGGCGGGAAGAGGAGGTCCTTGAGCTTCTTGGCCGCGGCCTGGGCGTGGCCCACGGCCCACATCACTCCGTAGGCCGCGAAGGACACGCCGCTGCTGATGGCCCCGGCGACCGAGCCCAGGAGCATGTGGCGGTCCATCACGTGGCTGAGCTCGTGGGCCATGACCCCGCGCAGGGCGCGGGTGCCGAGCTTCTTGAGGTCCTCAGGGCTCGCCGCGCGCACGGCCTCGGCGACCTGCACCGGCGTGGCGTTGTCGGCGATGCCGGGGATGGAGCCGGCGATGGCCTTGCGGAACACCTTGTAGGACTTGCTGTCCGGGTCCGACGCGGCCAGGAGCCGGATGACTCCCGAGCGCACGTTCTCCGGGACGAAGGTCATCTCGCGGAGGACCTTGGTCAGGCCGACCAAAGCGTGGAAGGGGCTGCGGCCCGTGGCATAGGCGTTGGGCGCCTCGAGCGGGTCGTTGACGAGCTCGGGCATGGGGATGGGCTTCTGGCCCTTGGCCGCGCGCTGCGTGTTGATGCGCTCGCGCAGCTCCCGGATGACCGAGAAGAACTCCGCGTCGGCGGTCTCGTCGGCGGGCGTGGTCTTCATGACCAGCTTGAGGATCTTGGTGGCGAAGAACAAGGGGACGCCGGCGAGCACCGCGGCGATGCCCAGGTTCTTGGCCAGGCTGACCAGCCCGAACACGGTCATGCCCATGCCGAAGCCCAAAACGGCCATGGAGCCGATGAGCAGTCCGGTCTTGAGCCAGTAGTGGTACTGCGGCCAGCGCGTGGGCCGGTCGGCGTCGGGGTCGGCCAGGGGCTTGACCACGGTCGAGGGCGCGGGCGCGGCCTTGGGCAGGAGCTTGCCCAGCAGGGCCTCGGTCCAGTTGGCCATGCGTTCCGGCGCGAAGGCCAGGACCAGGAAGGTCAGCGGGCTGGTGAAGGCCGTAGCCGCGGTGAAGGCGAGCAGGCCCAGGTAGAGGGTGTTGAAGTTGAGGACGTTGTTGAGCAGGTTCTTCCAGAGCGGGGCGCTCCGGTCCCAGCCGTAGCGCTTGGAGCCCAGGAACTGCCAGGCGAAGAAGGCGTAGTTGCTGTAGACGGCGCCGAAGCCCGTGAGCAAAGCGAAGACCACGCCGCTCATGACCCACTGGAAGGCCGGGAAACGCATCTTCTGCAGGCTGCCCGGGATGGAGAAGGGCCGCCCGGTCTCGGCCGCGTAGATGATGCGGCCCAGGAAGAAGGAGAGGGTGGTCATGGCCGGCAGCATCATGAGGCCCATCATGGGGCCGATGCCGATGATGCCCGCAGCCGCCGCTCCCAGGAAGGCGGGCAGGACCGCCAAGCTGCCCCAGGTGGCCAGGCCGTCGAGGAAGGCGGAACCGCCTCCGAGAGTGCGGCCGGCAACGAGGCCGGCCAAAGGCAGGCCGGCCGCGGCGATTTGCTGGAGGGAGACGACCGCGGCCAGGCTCGGCGCGGCGATGGCCAGGGCGCCCAGGAAGGCGCCGATGGACATGTCCATGATCCACTTGACCTTGGTCAGGCGCGGCGAGTCGCGCAAGGAGAGCCGGTAGCGGGCGTAGAGCGCGGCGGGCAGCAGCAGCACGCCGGAGCTCACGGCCCAGACCGCTGCGACCGGGACGAGGCCGAACACGGCGGGCAGGGCCGCCACGGCCAAAGCCTGCAGGCCGAAGACCGCGCCGCCGGCCAAGGCGATGCGGCCGACGGTCGTGAAAGCGCCGAGGATGCGGCTGCCGGCGCTGCGGCTCTGGGGCGCCTGGGCGGCCGGGGGCACGGCTTGGCGCTCGGACTGGCCGCCGACGCCGGCGCGCTCGAGCTGGCCCATGGATTGCGTTCCGGCCTGCGCGGCTACTCCGTCATCCGAGGTTCCCGCGGCGGTGCGGATGCCGAGGATGCGGTCCATTATGGAAGCGGCCGTGGTCTTGGCCGTGCCGGCTGACATGGAGCCGAGCTGGTCCGCGTTGATGGCGAGCTGGTCCTTCTGGGCGAGCAGATCGTTGAGCTTGGGCGCGGCCGCGGCCGGTCCGGCTTCGGACTTGACCGGGGCGGCGCTGAGTTCGCCCAGCGCGGGGCCGGGCATGGGCACGGGCTCGACCTCGCCGACCTTGGCCGAAGGCGCGGCCAGCGGGGCCGCGTAGCCCTGGACT
>JAQUNT010000367.1:3185-3848 GCA_028717525.1 Elusimicrobiota bacterium | reverse complement strand
CCGGCGTAGTGGCCCGGGGCCACCTTCTCTCCCGGCTGCGGGTAGTCGATGCGCGGCGCCGCGCCGCCCTGGCCGGCTTGGGCCAGGAGCTTCCTGAGGTTGGGCAGCACGGACGACAGCAGGTTCTTTCCTCTCACGGGACCTCCATTCTAGAGCGGGCCGGTGCGGTAGGTCCGCACCCGCGCCAGCCAGCCGGCCAGCCAGCGCTCCTCGTTGCGCTCGGGCGGCGCGTTGGCTACGCGGCGCCTGAGCACGCGGTCTGCGGAGAGGCTGAAATCGTCGAGCGCGGCCTGGCCCGGAGCCGCGCCGCTCATGCCCTGCAGGACCTGGAGCAGGCCCCAGCCCTCGCCCCGGTAGCGCTCGCTGGGCGAGACGCCTTCGCCCTTGAAGTTCACGTAGTCCACCAGGCCGTAGACGCCCAGGGGCTCGGCCGCGGCGCGGTAGAACTGCCGGCGCACGGGCTCCTGCCCGGCGGGCGGCAGGACCGCGAGGATCTTGGGCAGAGCCGCTTCCATGCGGTCTACGATGAAGCGGGTCTGCAGGGACACCGTGCCGGCCAGGAGCTCGCGCAGCTGCCTCATGCGGGGGGAATCGATGTCCCTGAGGAAGGACTCGCGGTCCGGCCAGGGGCAGACCGGACGGCCGGCGAGCCAGTCCGGCAGG
>JAQUNT010000367.1:0-3175 GCA_028717525.1 Elusimicrobiota bacterium | reverse complement strand
GAGGCGAAAGCCTCGCCCTGGTTCCAGGAGGTCAGGCCGGCCACGGTCCCGCCGCATTCGTTCTGCCAGATGCGCCGGCCGATGCGCGCCACATCCTCGGGCGGTATCACTATGGCCTTGATGACGAAGGGCGGGGGGCTCGGTCGGACCGAGAGCCTGGGCAGCAGGGGCAGGATCTGCCCGACCGGGTCGCGGCCCCAATCCATGGCGGCCGGGCCCGCCGCGCCGAGGTCCATGGGCGCGCAGAGCGCGGCCAGAGCCAGGGCCGTTCGGCGCAGGTCCATAGGCAGGATTATAGCCCATGACGGCCCTCGGGGGATAGGCCTTTGGGCCCAGCCCGGCCTGGGTCTTTGGCCTCTTTCGGCATGGGCCCGTTCGGCCCTACGCTATGGCCCGATGGTCCTAGTCCCGCGCCGAGCCCTTCCCACCCCGGAATCTGGAGGTACGCTGATGCGCCGTCTCCTCGTCCTGGTCTGTGCCGCATTGCTCTGCGGTCTGTTCGCCGCCGCCCGTCCCCACCGCCTGGTCACGGTGTGCCCGGGCTTCCTGCCCGAGAACGACATGAAGATCCCGGTGGGCATCAAGTCCGTCGGAGGCATCTCGCAGGCCCAGTACAACGAGGTGATGGACCGCTTGGAGGCGATCTACAAGCCGATCGTCAAGGCCAAGGGCGGCGTGCTCGTGGTCAACCGCATGTGGGAGGACGCCACGGTCAACTCCTCGGCCCAGCGCCAGGGCAACAAGTACGTCTTGAACATGTACGGCGGCCTGGCCCGGCATCCGGCCATCACGCAGGACGGGGAGACCTTGGTGGCCTGCCACGAGATGGCCCACCACCTGGGCGGCGCCCCCAAGATGTCGGGCTGGTTCGGGGCCTGGGCCACCATCGAGGGCCAGTCCGACTACGCGGCCAACCTCAAGTGCATGCGCCTGATGTTCTCGGACTCGGGCAGCGCCAAGTTCACGCGCCTGGCCGCGGCCGACCCGGTGGCGCAGAAGGCCTGCAAGCAGGTCTACAAGGACTCCAAGAAGGCGGCCCTGTGCCTGCGCGTGGCCACGGCCGGCCTGTCGGTCACGTCCCTGTTCAAGATCATGCACAACGAGACCCAGGACGCGGCTTTCGACACGCCCGACCCCGCGGTGGTCGCGGAGACCTCCGAGGACCATCCGGCCACGCAATGCCGGCTCGACACTTACCTGCAAAGCGCGCTGTGCTCCAAGCCGGTCTCCGAGGCGCTCGACGACGAGGACCCCAGCCCCGGCGCCTGCACCGCGGCGCAGGGCTACCGGGTCGGCTTGCGGCCGCTGTGCTGGTACAAGCCCACCCCGGCGGAGGGGGGCGGCCAGCTGTTCAGCCGAGCCTCGGTGGCGCCCAAGCTCGGCGAGGCGGTGTCCCGGAGCCCGGCGCTCTCCTCATTGCAGGGCTCGTCGGTCTGGCAGGGTCTGTAGCCCTGCTGGGTCCTAGGCCCCGGACCGCCTAGGCCGAAATCCGGGGCCTGACCCCGGACCATCGGCTTAGGCGGTCCCCGCTTTTCCGCGCTAGAATCTTGGGATGCTGTTGGCGCTGCTCTCAGCGTTCTTGGCCGCGGAGTCCCTGGCCGCGGCGCCCCAGCGCCTGCCCAGCCTGAGCACGGTCATACCGCAGGACCTGCAGTCCGCCTTCGCCCTGCCTCCTGAAGCCGAGCCCGTCCCGTCCGTGCCCGGCGTGCCGCTGAGCGCCGCTGCCGGGGCCCGCGTCCTCCAGGAGGTGCGGGTGGACCTGCCCTCGCTCTACAACCGGCACCTGCGGGGCCCGGAGACCGTCGGCGAAGGCGGGGAGAAGTTCACGCTCAGCACCCAGCTCGACCGCAAGGGCGACGCCTACCTTTCGGTCCAGGGCGAGGACTGGGCGGAGCCCTGGTTCTTCGCCATCGAGTCCGGCATGGAGGCGCGCTGGCAGTCGGCCGGCGGCGCCGCCTACGTGGCGACCATCGACGGCAGCATCTTCCGGCGCCGGTTCAACAACCTGCTCGTCGTCCGCGACGAGAAGACGGGTCAGGAGGTGCTCAGGCGCCGGCTCTCCGACTTCTTCAACTCCGCCGCGGTGCTGGGGGAGACCGTGACCGTCGGGGGCAAGACCTACAAGCTCTTCTATTCGCACTGGCTGGACTTCTCCCGCGCGCCGGCCCGGTTCGACCGGTCGTCCCACGGCCTCTGCCTGCTCTACGACAAGTCGGACGACCCGCGCTACCACGAGTACAAGTCCACCCCCGTCCGCTTCGAGGCGGTCCAAGGCGCCGAGCCCGCGGCGGTCCGCCTGCAGGACGGGCAGGTGCTCTACCTGAAGCTCGCCGAGGACGGCAAGACCTTGGTCATCTCGGACTGAGCGCGGCCGCTCATTGCCTCCGCGCCTGCAAAAGAATAAAATAGGCGCCTTCCTCAGCATCCCATGACTCAGTGGCTCGTGCCGTTCGCCGGGGCGGCCGCGGTCGCCTGCGCCGCGCTGATGCTGGCTCAGCGCTCCCTCTACGCCGCGGCCATGTGCTTTCTGGCCGCGGTCCTGCAGGTTGCGGTCCTGCTCTACGCCTCGGGCGCGCGCCTGCTGGCCATGCTCCTCCTGCTCATCTACGCCGGGGCCGTGGCGGTCCTGATCGTGGTCTCCATCCAGGCCAGCGGGGGCGACCGCAGGGCCCGGGCGCCCGGCGGCCGCTGGAGCCGGCCGGGCCTGCCCTGGCCCGTGCTGGTCGCGGGACTGCTCCTTCCTGTGCTCGACGCCGGCCTGCTCGCCGCGGGGGCCGCGGGCGCGCCGGCCGGCGGGACGGCCGGCGACCTGGCCCTGGGCCAGGCCCTTTTCGGCCCCTATGCCGTGGCGGCCGAGGCCGTGGCCCTGCTGCTGCTCTTCGCGGGCCTGGCCGTGGTCCAGAGCCCGGAGGAGAAGGGATGAGCGCGGTCTGGGCCGTCAGCGCCGCGCTCTTCCTGCTGGGCCTGGCCGCGCTGGTGCTGCGCCGGCAGCTGCTGGCGATGTTCCTGGGCCTGGAGCTCATGGTCGTGGCCGCCGCCCTGGCCTTGGGAGCCGAGGCCGGCCGCGCCGGGCTCGGCGAAGGCCTGGTCGCGGCCTTGCTGGCCCTGGCCGTGGCCGCGGCCGAGGCCGTGGTGGGCCTGGCCTTGGTCCTGCGGGTGCATTGGTCCGGCCGCC
>JAQUNT010000366.1 GCA_028717525.1 Elusimicrobiota bacterium | reverse complement strand
CCCGCGGCCCCCCCCTCTTCGCCGCGGCCGCGGCCCTCTACCGCCGGGCCAACCGGCGCGTGGCGACCTCGCCCCTGCAGTTCGCGCGAGCCCTGCTCGGGCTGATGGAGCAGAGGCGGGCCCCCAGGTCCCGGACCGGGCTGCTGCGGGAAGCGCTGGCGCGCGCGGCGTCCGCGGGGGACGGACGCCCGGCCGCCTCCCGGCTGGCCCGGGCCGTGGAGCGGGTCATCCTGCGGCTGCGCCGAGCGCGGCCCGGGGCGCTGGCGGGCGCGGTCTGCCATCGCCTGGAGGAGAAGGCGGAGGCGGGCGCGCGGCGCATCCGGCTCTCCCTGTCTCTGGGCGGGCGGCCGGTGACCGTGGACCTGCTGCCGGCCAGGCCGGCTTTGCCCTGCTTCTTCCGCGCCCGCCGCTTCCAGGCCATCTACCACAACACGGCCGCGCCCCGTTCGCCGCGCGCGAGACGCCAGCTGGACCTCCTGCTGCGCCTGCTGGACCGCGGCGTCGAGACGGACCGGTAGAGGGATGCCCGCGCACGATCCCGCGGACACGGCGCAGCGCTGGGCCCGATCCGAGACGGCCGTCGTGTTCGGCCTCTATTTCCTGATCCTGGCCGGCTGGCTGGTCTACAAGCACCATCAAGTCCTCGGTCATTGGCCGTTCGACGAGGCCTATATGATCCAGGAGTTCCATGCCGGGAAGAGCGGCTATCCGTCCGTGACCATCCAGCCCGTCTCGGGCATCGCCGGACCGGTCGGGGAGCGGCCGTTCGAGGAAACGAGCCGCAGCCCCATCTACGCCCTCTACAAGGCCGTCTATTGGATATGCCCCCGCCCGGAGACGCTGATCGTGCTCTACGCCCTGCTCGCCGCCCTCTCCGTGGTCGCCCTGCGCGGCTTGCTCAGCCAGCTCAAGCTGGACGCTCCGCTGGCGCGTTGGCTCCTGTTCTGCTGGATCCTCTACCCGCTGCAGATGAAGTCCGCCGCCTATTCCTTCTTCCTCCAGTTGAGCCTCACCGGGACCTTCTACTTCCTCTATCTCTACTGGCTCCACAAGAGCCCGGCGTCCTCGGTCCTGGGCGCCCTGGCCCTGCTCCTGCCCCGGGAAGAGCCGGCCCTGCTCATCCTGCCCACCATCCTGATCTTCCCCAAGCGCTGGAAGCTCCTGCTCCTGCATGCCGGCTGCGCGGCGGCCCTCTTGTTCCTGTTGCGCGCCCCCGGCCGCAGCGCCCTGGCGCTGCTCTGCGACAACCCCTGGCCGGCGGACTGGGGCTTCACCATCGCGTTCCACAAGCAGTTCTTCAGCACGCAGACCATCCTCTGGGTCGCCGCCCTGACCAGCCCCGCGTCCCTGTTGATCGCCGAGGCGTTCCTCCTGATGGTCCTCTGGGCGGGCGCGCCCATCGTCTTCGACTTCCCCTTCGAGTTCGTCGGGCAGTCGTTCCACTATTACAGCCTGTTCCTGGCGCCCATGATGGCGGCCGTCTGCGCCGGCATCGCCGGGGCCCGGCCCGGCCGCCGGCCCTGGCTGACCGCGCTCGCGGCCATCCTCATGGTCGGCCCCGGGCTGGCCTACCTGCCCGCGCGCGTCCGGACCGTCTGCCAGGCCGTCTCCTCCGACCGGGCGGAGCTGCGCCGCATCCATTGGTTCAAGGACGCGCAGGTCGCGCCGGAGGACGCCGTGGTCACGGACTACCGGCTCAGCGGCCTGTTCGCCGACCGCGACCAGATCTACGCCTATCCGCAGCTGCCCAAGGGCGTCTCGCTGGACCAGGCCCTGGCCCGGGCCGGCGTCTTCATCCTGGACCGTCAGGACGCGGCGTTCCAGCCGGCGGACCCCTGCTGGAGCCTGGTCATGAGGACACCGCGCTATCTCTTCTACAAGAAAGGCGCCGTCTGCGCGACGACGAGCCGGCGCTCGTCGTCGACCAGGAGACGGAAGGTCCGGCCGCCCGGCGCGGGCGGGCCGTAGCCCAGCGCGAGCTCATCGCAAGTCAGCCGCTGGGCCTCGTGCCGGGGGAACAGGCCCCATTGCCAGGCGGCCTGGGCGCCGTGGGGCATCCCGTCGGATCCGAAGAGGAGGTCCCGCCCCGGCCGGAAGCCCATGCGGTCTATGAGCATCCGGAAGGGGTTCAAGCCCCGCAGATGGCTCTCCGAGAGCCGGTCCGCGTAGTCCCGGCTCTCCACGCTGAAGTTCGGCTGCATGCACAGCGTCAACCCCAGCTCCCTGGCTCTATGCGCTTGATCCTCGTCTATGAACTGCACGTGCTCCAGCCGCACAGCGCCCAGCCGCAGCTCTTCCAGAGCGCACAGCCCTTGCTCGACAGCCCGCCCGCCGATAGCGTGGATGGCGATAGGCTTTCCCAACCGCGAAAGCTCCTTCAGCTTCTCGCGCAAGGCCGCGTCGTCGTAAAGGAGCAGCCCGTCCCCCCCCTGAAGATACGGCTCGCTGAGCGCCGCGGTGCGCATGGCCAAGGCGCCGTCGAGGAACAGCTTGAAGCCGAAGACCTCCGCGCGCCCGTGCGGGCTCAGCCCCTTCCAGATGCCCGGGTCCGCCCAGCAGGGCGTGTCTTGGCCTCCGGGCGAGGAGCGGATCGCGGCGAGGGACCTCTCGTCCAGGATGAGCATGTCCTCGGCCGCGCCCACCCCCGCGGCCTCCAGGCGCCCCAGCAAGGCCGCGATCTTCTCTGTGGAGGGGCTGGCCAGCCGGCTGTAGAGGGAAAGGACCGCGGCCAGGTGCCGCTCGCACCACTCCACCTCCGCGTGCCTTTCCGCCAGCTCCGGATCAATGGGCCGCAGCAGTTCCTGGGCCGGCGGAGACAGCAGCATCCCGTGCAGGCTGTTGTTGAGGATCGCGGCCGGAGGCAGGCTGGCCAGCTCCTCCGGGGCGAAGCTCACGCCGGCGCTGTACCAGCCGAGCACGATGGAGAGGCGGTCCTGGGGCAGGCCGCGCAGCAGCCGCAGGGCCTCGGCCTTGGGAAGCCCGAGTATGCTGGGACAGCCTGCCAAGGCGGCATAGAGGGAGAGGTGCGTGTGATGGTCGCGCAGGAGAGGGATCTCTATCGTGCCCAGCATGGGAACAATGATACCAATGAATTGTTAGAATAGCAGTCCATGGCCGAAGCGGCGAAGATCCTGGAGCTGGGCTGCGGCGCCAGCAAGACGCCCGGCGCCGTGGGCGTGGACCGCGTGCCCGGCCCGGGCGTGGACGTGGTCCACGACCTCGGGCGGCTGCCCTGGCCTTTCCCGGACGCTTCCTTCGACGAGGTCCGGCTCTCCCATATCCTGGAGGACCTCGACGACGTGCTGCGCGCCATGGAGGAGGTCCACCGCATCTGCCGTCCCGGCGCCCAGGTCCTCATCTGGACCCCGCATTACTCGTCAATGAACTCCTGGACCGACCCCACGCACTGCGTGCACATGGGCCTGCACTCCATGGACCTGTTCACCAAGGACGCGCGCTACGACTACACCAAGGCGCGCTTCGCCATCGCGGAGAAGCGCATCACCTTCGGCCTGGGCCTGCTCTGCCTGCCCGGCAAGCTCATCAACGCGTGGTCTCCGGACGCCTTCGAGAAGTACTTCGCCTTCATCTTCCCGGCCCGGGACCTCTTCTTCCGGCTGCAGGCCCTGAAGTAGCCCGGCTCACCGGCCGTAGAGCTTCTCGTAGCTCTCGGCCGCCCGCTCCAGGGAATAATCCCGGACCGCCTTCTCCCTGGCGGCCGTGCCTAGGCGGCCCGCCAGAGCCGGCTCCGCGAGGAACCTGCGGAGCTTGGCGGCCAGCTCGGCGGCATCCTGGGGCGCGAAGAGCAGGCCGGTCTCGCCTTCCGCGACCGCCTCGGCGGTCCCCCCCACC